>CAZPEE010000004.1:2776-29738 GCA_964585525.1 uncultured Cocleimonas sp. | reverse complement strand
ATTTTATTTTATAATTAATAATAAGCTTAAGCCGACGTTAAGCGTATGATAATTAAAATAAACGAGTTAAATTTTATTACCCTCGAATAACTAACAATAAAAATAAGTGCTTAAGTTTAAATCAAAAATTACACAGCTCGTATTCTGTAGCCTTGCAACAATCGCGCTTACCGGGCTTGCGCCTGTTTGTGCTAAAACCACCCAGTTCATAGATAGTGATGGTGATGGTTTGTCTGATAGCTATGAGAATAAAATTGGCACAGAAGCTTTCTTGTCAGATACAGACGGTGACGGCCTGGATGATGCATTTGAAGTTGGTAAAAACCTGGATAAACCCTTAAACCATGATGGCGACAAGCTCATAGACGCACGTGATGGCGATGATGATAACGATGGTTTGCCAACGATTCTGGAGTCACAGGCAGATACCGATAATGATAAAATTAAAAACTATCTGGATCCGGATTCTGATAACGATGGAATCAATGATGGTCTGGAAGCGGGCATGTCAGGTAAAGATTCTGATTTTGATTACATTGATGATAGTTTTGATGCTGACCAACTGGGTGATCCGGATGAAAATGGTGACGGTATTGCAGATATCGTCGTTTTACCTGATCATAATAATGATGGTGTGCCAGATATACTGGATAAGGCGTTCCAGAATGGTGCGCCAGCTATAAAAACGCCTGACGTTGCCAAGCTGGCTAAGGTCGCCAGTAAAAAAGCGCCAGATGCAGCCAAATCAAAAACGCCAGAACCCGCACTTAAAAACGTTGCAAAAAATACCAAAAAAGCAACGCCTGTATCCGGGATTAAACGTGTTCAAAAACCACAACAAAATGCATTAAAAACTAATCGTGTATCAACAAAAAAAGAATCAACAAAAAAAGTACTAAGCAAAAAGGTAATAACCAGGAAAGTACCGACTAAGGACGAATTAATCAAAACAGAAGAAATTGAGAAAATCACATCAGTAAAGCTGAATAAATATACCGATGCTGATAACGATGGCTTACAGGATTCTCTGGAAAAGATTCTGGGAACAAACCCTAAAAAGCGCGATTCTGATGGCGATAAAGTATCTGATGCAATAGAAATTGGTTTTGATATTAAGCATCCCCAGGACTCTGATCACGATGGCATTATTGATGCACTCGACCCGGATGATGATAATGATGGTGTGGCAACAGCAGATGAGGATGTTAACAAGGATAGTAGTCCCATTAATGATGACACTGATGATGATGGCGTACCCAATTACCTTGATGCCAATGATGATGGTGACGATAAATTAACGATTGTAGAAGGCAGTATAAAAGATACCGATAATGATGGTATTCTGGATTATTTGGATAAGCAGGATGGGGTTAAAGATAAGCCACGTTTGGCCAAGAAAAAAGAATTACCCAAAGAGCCGGAAGTGGTTGTTTTATCAGAACCAGGTGATTTCAATTCTGTATCCAGGGAATATCCAATATCAAATCATGATAAAGAAAAACCTGAAAATAACCGTGCCATTAATGCGCTGGAAGAGGCTATTGCCCAGAATAACGATCAGCTAAAGCCTATTGAGAGTACTTTAAAACCACACGAAGGTAAATTGGCACCAAAAAAACAGGTTCCCCTCAACCATGGCTTTGAAAAGACAGACAAGGGCGTTATCGCCTGGATCAAGCAATTGTTTTAAAGGTTGCAACTAAACCGGCTATTTCATAAAGGCGCTTGCAATACTTACTGCAAATAAGTACATCTAAAAGATAACTACCGCCTTTATGAAATATCCGGGCTAAGCGGGTGCTTGTAACATCTCCTTTGCAAGATTTCGTGTAGATTTGGTAATTTCAATACCACCCATCATGCGCGCAATTTCTTCAACACGCTGTTTTTCATTTAGCACCAGCATTCCCGTTGAGGTATTTTCTGTATGCTTGATTTTAGTGACTTTGTAGTGGTTGTGCGCCTGTGAAGCAACTTGTGGCAAATGGGTGACGCACAATACCTGGCGATTCTCACCCAGGGCGCGTAACTGTTGTCCAACCACTTCTGCAATACCGCCACCGATACCGCTGTCCACTTCATCAAAAATCAAGGCCGGAAGCGTCATACGTTGCGCGGCAATCATTTGAATGGCAAGTGAAATCCGCGATAGTTCGCCGCCAGAGGCAACTTTGATTAGCGGTTTAAGCGGCTGCCCGGGGTTGGCGCTGACCTGAAATTCAATACTATCCAAACCATGAGATGAAAAATTTTCAGACGGTGTTATTTTGATTGAAAATAATCCCCCCTCCATACCAAGCTGTTGCATGGCTTTGCTGACACCTTGCGAAAGTTTTGCTGCCGCTTTTGATCGTGACTGGCCAAGTTTTTTGGCACTTTCAAGGTATTTTATTTTATTTTTGTCCAATTTTTTCTGAAGTGCATCAAGGTCGTATTCATCGCTATCAAGTTCTGTTAAACGAGCGTGTAAGGTTTGCCATTTTTCATACAATTGATCCGGGCTGGTTTGGTGTTTTCTGGATAAATCATGCAAAGTAGAAAGTCGATTATTAACCTGTTGCAAACGTTCCGGGTCGTGTTCAACGGATTCCTGATAATGGCGCAAACTATCAGCGGCTTCCTGTATCTGGATTTGTGCATTGAGCAACATGTCCAGTGGGTCTTTTAGCGAAGGGTCTAGCTGGCTGGCATCGTTTAGCTGCTGGGCAATTTCGCTAAGGCTGGAGTAAATGGATTGTTCTTCTGCATCATAAAGCCGGTTGATGCTGTGTGCAGCCGTTTCAAGCAGTTGCCCAGCGTTGGATAAGCGTGCATGTTCTTTATCAAGTTGCTGTACTTCATTTTTGGTCAGTTGCAATTCGTCTAATTCCTGTGTCTGGAAACGCAATAAATCCAGTTTTGCCTGATGGTCACTGTTTTGGTTGCTGAGTATTTCCAGCTTGTCACTGAGCGATTTCCACGCGGCATAGGCTTTAGCCGTGTTGTTGAGGAATGTTTGGTTGTTGGCATATTCATCCAGCAGTTGTCGCTGCATATTTTTTTTCATCAGGGATTGGTGCTCATGTTGACCATGGATGTCCACGAGCATTTCACCCAGTTGCCGTAACATGCTTAAATTGCAGGGAGTGCCATTGATCCAGGCGCGGGATTTTCCATTTGCCGAGATAATCCTGCGCAGTATGCAGGGCTCATTTTCTTCAGCCAGTGCTTGTTCGATAAGCCATTGCTGTGCAGCATGGCAATCATCGACCTCCACACTTAAGGTAATTTCTGCCTTATCACAACCATGGCGAACCACGCCGCTGTCGGCACGATCACCAAGGACCAGGCCGATAGCATCAATCAGGATAGATTTTCCGGCACCAGTCTCACCGGTAAGGGCTGTCATCCCGTGCTTTAAATCCAGGTTGAGTTCATCAATAATGGCGAAATTGCGTAAGTGGATATGAGATAGCATGATCTTGCCTTTCGTGTGCTTATTGTTTTTATTTTACATAAAAGAGAACAAAAAGCAAACATATTTAAGCCCGGATCATCAGAAATTGCGTGGTCACTTCAGTGTAGTTGCTTACAAAGTAGTCAGGTTGGCATAATTCAACATTAGCCACTTGCTGCCTTCTGCGTCAAAGTTTACTTGTACCCTGGCGTTTCCGCCCGCTCCTTCTACATCAACGATGACGCCATCGCCGAATTTATGGTGTGAGACGCGTTGCCCGATTGACATGCCGGTTTCGTTGGTGCGTACCGCAGGTTGTGCGCGGGTTTCACGTTCGTAGCTTGCTTGCCAACTGTTGTGGGTCGTGACTTTGGGGCGGATTTCTTCGATTAATTCATTGGGGATTTCTTTTAAAAAGCGTGATGGTACGCCGTAGAGCATGTCACCATAAAGCTGGCGTTGTTCGGCGTGGCTTATCACCAGCTGTTTTTCGGCGCGGGTGATGCCGACGTAGCAGAGGCGGCGTTCTTCTTCGAGCCTGCCTTCTTCCTGGAGTGATATTTTATGCGGGAACAGGCCTTCTTCCATGCCGACTAAAAAGACCAGCGGGAATTCCAGTCCTTTGGCTGAATGCAGTGTCATCAGTTGTACGCAATCATCGCCTGCTTCTGCCTGGCCTTCGCCTGCTTCTAAAGAGGCGTGTGAAAGGAATGCGGTGAGGAAATCCATGTCTGCGTGTTCTTCGTCAGGCTTATAAATGAAGCCTTGTGCGGCAGAGATGAGTTCATTGAGGTTTTCGATGCGTGCTTGCCCGGCGTCGCCTTTCTCTTTTTTGATGTAGTGGTCTTTTAGTTTGGAGTGTTCAATGACGTGCTCGACCTGGTCAGGTAACGCCAGTCCGTCAATGTCATTGGACAGTGTGTCGATGAGTGCGACAAAGCCGGAAATTGCGCTTGCAGCGCGTGCGGTGAATGTTTGGTTGCCTAGTAGTAGCAAGCTTGTATCCCATAGTGAAAGGCTGCTATTGCGCGCAAATTCACGGATAATATCAACGGTTTTATTGCCGATACCCCGCGTAGGCTGGTTGATGATGCGTTCGAATGATGGGTCATCTTGGCGGTTGGCACAGAGCCGCAAATAGGCGAGTGCATCCTTGATTTCGGCACGCTCGAAAAAACGTTGTCCGCCGTAGACGCGGTAGGCGATACGTGATTCATTCAGGGTGCTTTCAAAGACGCGTGATTGTGCGTTGGAACGATAAAGAATGGCGATGTCGTTGTATGAGTTGCCATGGCTAACCCATTGCTGGATACGCGAGGCAACGTAGCTGGCTTCTTCGATTTCATTGTAGGCGTTATAAACGTGAATCGGGTCGCCGTCGCCGGTGTCTGTCCAGAGGTTTTTTCCCATGCGCCCGGTATTGTTGTCGATTAGCGCATTGGCAGCGTTCAGTATATTGCCAGAGGAGCGGTAATTCTGTTCCAGTTTGATAATGCGGGTTGCGGGAAAATGTTTGGAGAAGCTTTGTATGTTTTCAATTTTTGCACCGCGCCAGCCGTAGATGGATTGGTCATCATCGCCCACCGCAAAGGGTGGGATGCTGTCGCCCGCGATTAAGCGAATCCAGGCGTACTGTAATGTATTGGTATCCTGAAATTCATCAACCAGAATATGGCGAAAACGCTTGCGGTAATGATGCAGTATTTCGGCATTGTCGCGCAATAGCTCCAGGGAGCGCAAGAGTAGCTCGCCAAAATCAATTACGCCGGCGCGCTGGCAGGCTTCTTCATAGTGTGTGTAGATTTCGGTGAGTTGCCGTGTGGACGGGTCGCCTTTGTCTTCGATATGTTGTGGGCGGGTGCCTTCATCTTTATGATGGTTGATGTACCACTGGGATTGTTTGGCTGGCCACAGTTTTTCATCCAGTTCCAGTCCACGTATAACACGTTTGATCAGGCGTAGTTGGTCATCGGAATCCAGGATTTGGAAGTTTTTTAACAGTTTGGCTTCCTGCCAGTGGCGGCGTAACAAGCGGTGCGACAATCCATGAAATGTACCAACCCACATGCCACCTACCGGGGAACCTAGCAGGTTTTCAATGCGTCCACGCATTTCGGCGGCGGCTTTATTGGTAAAGGTTACGGCTAGAATGGCAAAGGGTGAGACTTGCTCGACTTGAATCAACCATGCAATGCGATGTACCAGGACGCGGGTTTTTCCGCTGCCTGCGCCTGCCAGGATCAGCAGTGGGTTGGCCTCGGCAGATACGGCTTCGCGTTGCGGTTTATTCAGTTCGTCTAATATGTGGGAAACATCCATGAGTGGATTGTAACGGTGTGGTACTATGCACGACAATTTTTTTATTGGAAAAATATTTGATGATGCATAACCTGATTATCTGGGTAAGGCACTTAAGGCGAATTGCCTTGTTTGAAATAAGTACCCGGACAGTGATTATTATATTGATGGTGCTGGGATCCTGGGTGGCTACGCAGCATCTTGAAATTCCGGAACAATTTGATTTTAACGATAAATTGGTACATGCCTTCGTGTTTTTCTGGTTCTCTGTTTTAATGGATTTGGCCTCTGATAAAAAACCTTTTTGGTTATGGAAAGGCTTGCCCTTGTTAACGTATGGTATTTTAATTGAGGTAATGCAGTATTTTTCACCCGATAGGGAGTTTTCGTTTCTGGATATGTTGGCGGACCTGGCAGGAATTATGCTTTACTTCCTGATTAAAACGCTACTCATATGGCTGGATTCAAAACGTCTGGGTAAAGCGGTATCCTGATAACCCGGGTTTCTTTGTGGTGAATATTAAGATATTCAAAAATACTAATTTATTTCATAGTTTAGTTGAGTGTGTAAGACTGGAATGCTAGAATCCGCGCCTCTTGAAATACTGTTTGATGCGGTGTTTTGGTTTTTGGTGTTTTGTAAATAGCCAGAAATAAGCAGTTAAAGAGTGAGAACATGCGTAGTTTGTTAATTATCCAGGCCTTTTTGGTTTTAATCGGTATCGCTGTTTCTTTCTATTACCTTGCTGAAGATGGTGTGCTGGCTGCCGCATATGGTGGGGCAGTTGCAATTGCGAATACCATTTTGTTGTCGCGGCGCCTGGATTCAGCAGGTGAAATGGCAGAGGATAATCCCGAAGGTGGGGTGTTGGCACTTTACCTTGGCGTGGTTCAGCGTTTTGTTTTTGTACTTGTAATGTTTGGTGTTGGAATGGGTGTGCTCAAGTTGTTGCCGCCACCAATGCTGGGAACGTTTGCAATTGCCCAGTTGGCGTTTATGTTGTTTGGTTCAAGAAAAGCTAAAACAGCGGAAGGGACATCAGGCAAAGCAAATAAATAATCTATTAATTTATGTCGGAGTTAATTGAGTCGTGAGTGAGTCAAGCGCACCAGCAATTTCAAATCCTGTTGAATATATTCAACATCATCTGGGCAATATGACCTTAAATGGTGAGCGTCCTGCTGATTTGGTCGATTTCAGTGTCTTTTTCGTTGATACCTTTCTTGTGAGTGTTCTTTTGGCCTGCTTGTTTGGTTTTGCGGCATGGAAAGTGGGTAAAAACCTGGATGCCGATAAGCCTACGGGAATGCAGAATTTGCTTGAAACCGTAGTGGAGTTCGTGAATCAGCAGGTTAAGGATATATTTCCGACGGCAGATAAAATGGTGGGTCCATTGGCAATAACGATATTTGTCTGGGTGTTTTTGATGAATGCGATGGATTTGATTCCTGTTGATTTAATCCCTTCGCTGGTTGGTGGTATTGCCAGCGTCTTTGGTTATGACCCACATCATGTTTATTTTAAAGCAGTTCCCACAACAAACCTGGACACTACCTTTGCGTTGGCCCTGTTGGTCTTTGGTTTGATTATTTTTTACAATGTTAAGAACAAGGGTTTGATTGGTTATTTGAAAGTATTTTTAACGCATCCTTTTTCTGCGTCGAATCCTGTTGTAAAAGTGGTGCTTGCACCTTTTAATATTTTAATGACAACCATTGAAGAGATTGCTAAGCCTGTCAGCCTGGGATTGCGGCTTTTTGGTAATATGTTTGCGGGTGAATTACTGTTTCTGTTAATTGCTTTGTTGGCGTTTTCTGTCTGGGCAATGCCTGCACAGGTGGTATTGGGTACGTTGTGGGGAATATTCCATATGCTGGTTGTACCACTTCAAGCCTTTATTTTTATGCTTCTGACGATCGTTTATCTGGGATTGGCGAGTCAGGGTGTGGACGAACACTGATTGTTCGTTTAGCTTATTTTTAACTTTACTATTTATATTTTTTTAGGAGATTAACTATGGATGCTGCAATTGTATCTGAAATCATGTCTGCCACTGCTATCGGTGTAGGTATCATTCTGGCGGCTGCTGGTCTGGGTTCTGCGTTGGGTTGGGGTATGATTTGTTCCAAGTTTATTGAAGGTATTGCCCGTCAGCCTGAGATGCGTGCCCAGTTAACCGGTCAAATGCTGTTTACCGGTGGTTTGATGGAAGCATTCCCAATGATCGTTCTGGGTATCTCAATGTGGTTTATCTTTGCGAATCCGTTTATTGGTGCTGCTAAAACAGCGATTGGTGGTTAATTCATTCGGACGCTAATTCGATTTAATTGAATGTTCTTAATGAGAATTATATTCGGAGATAAATCATGAACGTAACAGCAACATTAATAGGTCAATTGATTGTTTTTTCAATATTGATCTGGTTTGTCAAAGCCGTGCTTTGGGAGCCTATTATCAATACACTGGAAGATCGTAAAAAACGGATTGCTGATGGTCTTGCTGCTTCCGAACAGGGTCTTAAAGACCAGGAGGCCGCGAAAGAAGTCGCTTTGCAAGAGATTAAAAAGGCCAAGCAGGAAGCTGCTGAAATTATTGCTAATGCCAAGTCACGTGATGGTCAAATGCTTGAAGAAGCTAAAAATAAGGCGATTGAAGAAGCTGATCGCGTTATCGCGGGTGCCCAGGCAGAGATTGACCAGGAAGTAAACCGTGCTAAAGATTCTTTGCGAACCCGTGTGTCTGAGTTGGCTGTAGCAGGTGCGTCCAGGATTCTTGGTAAAGAAGTTGATGCAAGTGCGCACAAGGCTGCACTTAAGGAACTGATTGAGCAAATATAAGTTTGCCGGTTCTTGCTAAGGTAAAGGAATTTATATGTCTGATTTGACAACTGCAGCTCGTCCCTACGCACGTGCCGTGTTTGAAATGGCGAAAAGTTCGGGAGATTTGGCTAAATGGTCAAATGCTTTGGAATTTATGGGCACTGTTGCCAGTAATGAAGAAGTCAAAAAATTACTGTCTAGCCCTAAAATGTCCAAGCAGGCCGGAGCGGATGCTTTTATTAAACTTTGCGATGATAAGCTGGATGATAAAGAGAAAAATTTAGTCAGGATGCTGGCTGAAAATGATCGTTTGTCACTCTTGCCCGAGATGAGCATTATTTATGAAGAACTGAAAGCCGAAGCAGAAGGCTCTGTTGAGGCGAAGGTCAGCACGGCAAAGAAATTAACCAAAGCAGAAGAAGATGCAATTTCCCAGGCACTCAAAAAGCGCTTGGGACGTGATATAAAACTAAAAGTTAGCGTGGATGAATCACTACTTGGTGGTGCAATTATTCAGGCTGGCGACTTGGTTATTGATGGTTCACTGAAAGGTCGTTTGGAAAAAATGAAATCAGTCATGGCGAGCTAAGCTAAAAGCAACGCTAAACCAAAACCAGGTACAATTAAAGAAAAGGTAAAAGTATGCAACTTAACCCAACAGAAATCAGTGATCTGATCAAAAAGCGAATCGAAGGCTTTGATGTGGAAGCTGAGGCACGTACGGAAGGTACGATTGTTTCAATTATGGATGGTATTGTGCGTATCCATGGTTTGTCGGATGTCATGTCTGGCGAGATGATTGAATTCTCAAATGGTGCTTATGGCCTGGCACTAAACCTTGAGCGTGACTCTGTCGGCGCTGTAGTTCTAGGTGATTATAAAACCATGAAAGAAGGTGATACGGCCAAATGTACAGGGCGTATTCTGGATGTCCCTGTTGGTCCGGAACTCATGGGTCGCGTGGTTGATTCACTGGGCGCACCAATTGATGGGAAAGGCCCTGTTAATACGTCGGCAATGGGGCCGATTGAGCGTCAGGCGCCGGGTGTTATTGAGCGTCAATCGGTTAATGAACCGATGGAAACAGGTATTAAAGCGCTGGATGCTATGGTTCCAGTTGGCCGGGGGCAGCGTGAGTTAATTATTGGTGATCGCCAAACGGGTAAAACAGCCGTTGCCGTTGATGCCATCATTAACCAGAAAGGTAAAGATGTTAAATGTATATATGTTGCCGTTGGCCAGAAGGCATCATCTGTAGCAGGCGTGGTGCGTAAACTGGAAGAATTTGGCGCGATGGATTACACCATCGTTGTTGCGGCTAATGCATCTGATCCTGCGTCGATGCAATATCTTGCACCGTATGCAGGTTGTGCGATGGGTGAGTACTTTCGTGATCGTGGCGAAGATGCGCTGATTATTTATGATGACCTGACCAAGCAGGCCTGGGCTTATCGCCAGGTGTCCTTATTGTTACGCCGTCCTCCGGGTCGTGAAGCCTATCCGGGTGATGTGTTCTTCTTGCATTCTCGTCTTCTTGAGCGTTCCTCACGTGTTAATGCCGAATTTGTTGAGCGTATGACAAAGGGTGAAGTAAAAGGTAAAACAGGTTCATTAACGGCTTATCCTATTATCGAAACGCAAGAGGGTGATGTTTCGGCATTCGTTCCGACTAACGTGATTTCTATTACAGATGGTCAGATTTTCCTGGATACGGATCTGTTTAACTCGGGTAATCGTCCGGCGATTGATGCAGGTCTTTCGGTATCTCGGGTGGGTGGTTCTGCGCAAACCAAAATCATCAAAAAACTGGGTGGTGGTATTCGTCTTGATCTGGCGCAGTATCGTGAATTGGCTGCTTTTTCCCAGTTTGCTTCTGATCTTGATGAAGGTACGCGAAAGCAGCTTGAGCGTGGTGCACGGGTAACAGCATTGATGACACAAAAGCAATATTCTCCGTTGAAAACAGGTGAGTTGGCATTTTCGTTATTTGCGGCTAACGAAGGCTTCCTGGATGATATTGATGTGGCCAAGGTTGGTGATTTTGAGGCGGCCATGTTGTCGTATGTCCGTACCGAAAAATCAGACTTTCTTGATAGCCTGAATCAGTCCGGTGATTACAATGATGATATCGCGGCTGAAATGAAAAGTGCCCTGGAAGATTTTAAATCAAAAGGCGCTTGGTAGATACGTGTTTGGTAAGTTAAGGAATAGCTAATGGCAGGTCTTAAAGAAATACGTTCTCAGATTGGTAGTATTCAAAATACCAAGAAGATTACCAAAGCCATGGAAATGGTGGCGGCATCGAAAATGCGTCGTGCCAGGGAGCGCATGGATGCTTCACGCCCTTATGCGAGTAAGATGCGTCAGGTTGTTAGCCATATGGCGAGTGGGCATCTGGAATACCAGCATACCTTTGTCAAAGAGCGTGAAGTCGTCAAACGTGTAGGATTTATTATTATTTCATCAGACCGTGGCTTATGTGGTGGTTTGAATAGTAATCTTTTCAAGAAAGCATTGCAGGGTATCGCAACGTGGAAAGAACAGGATGTGGATGTTGATATTGCGGTGTTTGGTAGCAAGGCGCTTGCAGCATTTAGGCGTTTTGGCGTGGTTGCAGAAACGACGGGTCTGGGTGATAGTCCGGGCGTAAAAGACATGCTGGGTACTATCAAGGTTATGCTGGATGCTTATGAAGAGGGTCGCATAGACCGTCTTTTTCTGGTGGAAAATGAGTTTATCAATAGTATGACGCAAACCCCCCGCGTGACGCAGATGGTGCCGATTGTGGCTGCTGATATGGACGAGCTGAAACATCATTGGGATTATCTCTATGAACCAGAGTCCAAGGAAGTTATTGATACAATAATGACGCGTTATATCGAGTCTATTGTTTATCAGGGTGTGGTAGAAAATATAGCCTGTGAAATGTCCGCACGCATGATTGCAATGAAAAGCGCGACCGACAATGCCGGTGAGATGATAGATAAGCTTAAACTGGTATACAACAAGGCACGTCAGGCTGCGATTACACAAGAAATTTCAGAAATTGTTTCAGGTGCTGCGGCGGTAGAATAAGTCGTTTTAAAGCGCTCACACTGAAACAAAATTTAAACAAAATTTAAAATTTAAGGTAGAGGTACTACGATGAGTACTGGAAGTATTGTTCAAGTTATCGGCCCTGTTGTTGATGTGGAATTTTCACGTGAATCAGTGCCAGCGATTTATCACGCACTGACGGTTGCCGACCAAAATGGTTTGACCCTGGAAGTACAGGCGCAATTAGGTGATGGTGTGGTTCGCACTATCGCAATGGGTCAGGCTGAGGGTCTTAAACGAGGCATGGAAGCGGTTAACACCGGGGAACCAATTAAGGTGCCAGTTGGTGAGGCGACCCTGGGTCGTATCATGAATGTGTTGGGCGAGCCGATTGATAATGCGGGTGAGGTTAAGGCTGAGAATACAATGCCGATTCACCGTGAGCCACCAAGCTATGAAGAGCTGTCAGCGGGGCTTGATATACTTGAAACAGGTATCAAAGTTATTGACCTGGTTATGCCTATCGCCAAAGGTGGTAAAATTGGCTTGTTTGGTGGTGCGGGTGTTGGTAAAACCGTAACTTTGATGGAGCTGATCAATAACATCGCGAAAGAGCATAGTGGTTTATCAGTATTTGCAGGTGTTGGTGAGCGTACTCGTGAAGGTAACGATTTCTACTATGAAATGGAAGAAGGTGGGGTGCTGGATAAAGTAGCGCTGGTTTATGGCCAGATGAATGAACCTCCTGGTAACAGATTGCGTGTCGCCTTAACGGGATTGACGATTGCGGAGTATTTCCGTGATGAAGGCCGTGATGTTTTGATGTTTATTGATAATATCTACCGTTACACGCTTGCGGGTACAGAAGTATCTGCGCTTCTTGGTCGGATGCCGTCTGCGGTTGGTTACCAGCCTACGCTGGCAGAAGAAATGGGTGCGCTGCAAGAGCGTATTACCTCAACCAAAAAAGGTTCGATTACTTCATTCCAGGCCGTCTATGTGCCTGCGGATGACTTGACTGACCCATCTCCGGCGACAACCTTTGCGCATTTGGATGCCACATTGGTACTTTCCCGGAATATTGCTGAGTTAGGTATCTACCCTGCGGTAGATCCACTGGATTCATCATCGCGCCAGTTAGATCCTCTGGTGATTGGTGAGGAACATTACTCTATTGCACGTGGTGTACAGGGGGTGTTACAGCGTTATAAAGAATTGCAGGATATTATCGCGATTCTGGGTATGGATGAATTGTCAGAAGAAGATAAACAGACCGTTGCCCGTGCCCGTCGTATCCAGCGTTTCCTGTCCCAGCCCTTCCATGTTGCGGAAGTCTTTACGGGTGCGCCGGGTAAATATGTTTCTTTGGCTGATACCTTGGCTGGCTTTAAAGGTATTCTGGCGGGTGACTATGATAATTTACCGGAGCAGGCGTTCTATATGGTTGGCGGGATAGAAGAGGCCATAGAAAAAGGCAGCAAAGACTAATGGTTCAATGCAGTCGTTAACGGTTAAAGAACGGGAAATAGAACTATGGCAATGACAATGGATTTGGATGTGGTGAGCGCCGAAGAATCACTATTTTCCGGGGTGGTTGAGGAGTTGATTGCACCCGGAACGATGGGTGACTTAGGTATTATGCCGCGCCACTCACAGCTGATCACAACATTAAAAGCGGGCGAACTTCGTTTTAAGACAAAGGATGGTGAAGTTTCTTTGTTTGTTGCGGGTGGCATTATGGAAGTCCAGCCGTCAATTGTAACGGTTTTGGCTGATACCGCTGTCCGTGCAGAAGACCTGGATGAAAATGCAGCGAAAGAAGCCATGAAAAGGGCAGAGGATGCGCTACAGGGTAAAGATCCTGAAGATATGGATTATGAGGCAATCCAGGCTGAGCTGGATGCTGCCAAAGCACAGATAGAAATGATTCACCGTATTGGTAAGACGCTAAGAAAAACCATTTAACAAAAATATCTACTTTTGCTCAACAATTTCGATATACATTTTGGTTTATCTTCTGAACAATAATTGTTATTAATGATAAATAATTATTGTTATTTGTTTTAAAAATAAAAAAACACACACTTTTTTGTTAATTGTGTTTTAATGCTGAAATAAATAAGGGGACTGTGTCTTCGGGGTGAGTTGGCGTTCGGTTTTCATGGGGCGTTGGCAAAATATCTATCAATATTGGATGATTTGAAGCATATTTTTGAAAAAAACACACATATTTGTTGTTTTTTTACCATTTTGTTTTGAATGTCAATGAATTTGAGTCTATACTCCGTGTGCGAATTAAACAGTATTTCTTGTGCAGCCATTTTTTAGGCTGATTTAGAATTTTAAACTAACAACGTAGTAAGGATGCATTTTATGAAGATAAAACATCAACTCTCAATTGCAACATTGATATTGGCGGGTGTGTTTGCCACGGGTTGTTCACAGCAGTCTGCCGGTGGTTCTCAAGTAGCGGGTGGCTCGCAGTCACAAATTGAAGGTGGTTCACAGGTAGCAGGTGGTTCACAGCAGGCGTCTTCTCAGCAACAGGTTGATAAGCCTGAGGTTGTGGTGACACCACCAAGGAAAATAACTCCGCCGCCCAGTGTAACACCACCACCTAGGAAAATGGCTGGGAATTGTCATACGCACCCGGCTAATTCAATGACTAAATCAATCAGGCATTGTCATCCGAATCCACGCGGACATCATCGTTATGGTGGAGCGCGTCGTGTTGCACATCATGGTGCAAGTGGCTGGAGTCGCTGGACGCATACACATCCTGCGATACCGGGTTGCACCAAGTCAATCCGCCATACACATAAGTACAAGAATCCTAGGCACACTCACCATTATAGTTGCAAAGGTAAACGCCAGGGGCCACGCCGTACATACCAGCGCAATGACCAGTGGGGGCACACGCATGCAGCGATTCCTAACTGTACAGATTCCTACAGGCATAGCCATAAGTACAATAATAGGAATCATACGCACCACTATAGTTGTAAGGGTGGCCGACCAGCTTATCAAGGTGGTAAGGTTGACGTATTTGCCCTTCAGCGTAAGTTGAAGGCAAAAGGATACTACAAAGGCCCTATCGATGGTATTGTGGGTTCGGGTACTCGTAGCGCATTGAAGCGATTCATGAATCGCTAAGATTTAACACACTATTTAAAATAATTTTAGTAAGGACATAATTATGAAGATAAAACATCAACTCTCTATTGCAACTCTGATAATGGCAGGTGTATTTGCCACGGGTTGTTCACAACAGTCTGCAGGTGGCTCACAAGTTGCCGGTGGTTCCCAGTCACAAATTGAAGGTGGTTCGCAGGTAGCGGGTGGTTCTCAGCAAGCTTCTTCTCAACAGCAAGTTGAAGAGAAAGTCGTTGCTCCAGTAGCTACGCCTAGACCTGCCCCAGCTCCTGTTGCGGTTGCCCCGAAGCCAGCTCCTGTCTATCATCCTAAGCCACGTGCAACACATCGTTACTCTGGTGGAAATCGCTGGACGCATACGCACCCGGCTATTCCTCATTGTACCAAGTCTATCCGTCATACACACAAGTACAAAAACAGGAATCATCACCATAAGTATGTATGTTCACAAGGTAAGCGCCGTTATGCTGCACCTAAGCGCCACTACGCTCCTAAGCGTCATTACGCTCCACGTCCAGCACAACCTAAAGTTGATGTTTATGCCTTGCAGCGTAAATTGAAGGCCAAAGGTTACTACAAAGGACCTATCGACGGTGTTGTTGGCCCAGGTACACGTAGCGCACTTAAGCGTTTCATGAACCGCTAAGCACAATTAACGTAAGCGAAATTCATTGTAAGAATTAGCAAGCGTTAAATCCTGATATCAGGACAAAATGGGATTGAGGGTGTAACCTTCAGTCCCATTTTTTTTGTTGCTTATTATTTGATATAATAGACAGCTTTATTTATGTGGTTCGTTTTTTCTTGGTTTTTAGTACTTTAGGATAAATGAACCAGGAATTTGTAACGGGTTTTGTGGTCTTAAACCTAGATTCCTCAACTGAGGATTCTAGGTTAAATTGTGTCTTAAAAATGATTTTTGGTAATAATTAATGATTTTTAATAAAAAATTGGGTTTATCTCTAAAAGGGTTAACGCTGCTGTTTTTGCTCGTTATTTCTTCATCTTCGCAGGCAATGGTGTGGAAAGCTAAAAATACCTGGGATAAGGTCTGGGAAAAACGTTATCAGCATTGGGTCAAAAATAACTGGACTGAAGATTTTTTCATGAATGAAAAGAAGCCCATTTATTATAAATTCTCACATGATTGTGCGGATGCTGTATATGCGATGCGTCTGGTTTTTTCGTATGAATATAAACTACCCTTCGTTATTCATAATCCGAGCAAGCCTGGAAAAACCATCAGTAATGGCAAAACCAGTTGGGATAAGTACCCTGAACCTGTTCGTGTGCGTAAATTTATGGACTATGTTGCTGATATGACCAGCACCAAGTCTTTGCGACATGATACATACCCGATTGCATTGGATGATATTAAACCCGGTGATATTTATGTTGCGCCTGGTGTGCATTCTTATCAAATCGTAAATATTACAGAAACGGGTGTTGCCGAAGTTATGTCATCAACAACGCCTAAAGCACCGCGCTTTTTAGATCGTATTCCTTCTTTTCCATTTTATGTTCCGGAAGATACTAAACATTATGGGGATGGCTATCGTCGTTTTATCCAGCCACAAAATATTAGGAAGTCGCTTAAACGGCAGCCTGGTTATGACATAGAGCAGTTCCAGATTGCAAAATCATTAAACTATAACTATGTGCGCTTTACCGATATTATTGCTAGCGCGCTTGGAAAGAGAAAAGAAAAGGCGGATGAAAAAACATTACGTTTGATGATTGCCCTGTGCATGTATGCGAATGACCGTGCGGTTTATGTGTATGATGCACTTTGGCATTTGCAGGAAATACGGAAAAAAGGGCGCAAATGTATGAATCGCAGGGAATATGATAGTTATTCAACACCTTCAAGGGATCGGCGTTTGAAAGCTTTTTTCACAGCGGTAGAAAATCATTATAAACGTAATAGTAAATATAAAGCCTGGACTCAGCCACAACGTTGGGCAAAAACACTTTTTTCTAATACTAAACCCAAGCCTGCAGAGGTTAAAGAACTGAATAATTTTTGTTTGGTACAAATGACACTGGGCGAAAAATATTTTATGCCGTTAAGGGAGTTGCGCCGCAATCTTTTGTCTGGCAGGGTAATTTCAGACCCTAATGCCCCATTAGAGTATCGTTGGGGAGCGCAAGAAAAACCTTATAAAACTCGCTGTAAGCAGTATTGATTAGTTTTTTTCACGTTGATTAGGTATATAACCCTTTTGTCTTTTTATTAATGTTATCGTGATGAGAAATCGTTATAATTTAACCTGTGTAGTTTTTATACAATTTTAGGGCTACTGATAACAATAAAAATCGCTTAAATAACAGATTGTAAAATGAATTTAATTTCTATTATTCTCGCAGCGGGGCAAGGTACCCGGATGTGTTCTTCTCTACCTAAAGTGTTACACACTGTGGGCGGAAAACCCATGTTGCAACATGTTGTAGAATCCTGTCGTTCGGTTAATTCCTCCAATATTATTATTGTCTATGGGCATGGCGGGGACAAGGTACAACAAACCATATCATCTATTACCCATGTCGATGATCTTTCCTGGGCAGAGCAAAAAGAACAAAAAGGCACCGGTCACGCTGTACTCCAGGCAGAAGGCTATATGGATGACGATGCTGTCGTCGTGGTTGCCTATGGTGATGTACCCCTGATTAAAGCAGAAACACTCAAAAATTTAGCAGACAAGTTAAAGCACGGTGCAAGCATGGTTGTATTAACCACATTGCTTGATGATCCCTTTGGATATGGTCGGATTATACGCAACCCGGAGGGTCAGCTTGAGAGTATTGTCGAAGAAAAAGATGCGACTGATGAGCAACGCACTATAAGGGAAGTGAATACCGGATTTATTGCAGCCAAAGGCAAAGATTTAAAACGCTGGTTACACCAGATAAGCCCCGATAACGCCCAGGCAGAATATTATTTGACCGATTGTGTATCGCTTGCAACAAATGAAGGTGGGCAGGTAGATGCTGTTATTTGTGATAACCCGATAGAAGTACAAGGCGTTAATAACCGTTTGCAGCAAGCCGAACTTGAACGTGCTTATCAAAAAGAGCAGGCAGAAACACTCATGCAGGCAGGCGTAACGCTTATCGACCCGGCACGAATTGATGTAAGGGGGTCATTAAGCGTTGGCAAAGATGTCTTGATTGATGTAAATGCTGTTTTTAGCGGTGATGTGAGCCTGGGCAATAATGTACAAATCGACGCAGGCTGTGTAATTCACAATTGTCAGATTGCAGATAACGTTACTATCAAAGCGCATTCAGTACTTGAATCAGCGATTATTGGTGAAAACTGTGATGTTGGGCCTTTTGCAAGAATCCGCCCGGAAACGGTCTTAAAAGCCAATGCCAAAGTCGGTAATTTTGTAGAAATCAAAAAATCAACCATTGGCAAAGGCAGTAAAGTCAGTCATTTAAGCTATATTGGCGATACCCAAATGGGTGATGATGTGAATATTGGCGCAGGCACAATTACCTGTAACTATGATGGTGCCAATAAATTCCAAACCACAATTGGCAATAAAGTCTTTGTTGGCTCTGATACACAATTGGTTGCTCCGGTATATGTCAAAGATGGTACAACCATTGGCGCGGGTTCGACAATTACCAAAGATACGCCAGAGAATGAACTGACATTATCACGTTCAAAACAAGTCACCATTAAAGGTTGGCAACGTCCTGTTAAGGGCGACAATAAAAATAACTAACACAGGAAAATATTGCAATGTGTGGAATAGTAGGGGCAATTGCGCAACGACCGGTAACGGAAATATTACTGGAAGGCTTACGCAAGCTTGAATATCGCGGCTATGATTCTGCCGGCATCGCGTTGCTGGACGAAAATGCAACGCTTTACCGTGTACGTGCCTTAGGTAAAGTTGCCGAGCTGGAGAAAAAAATCACACAAAATCCACATGCCGGGATGGTTGGCATCTCCCACACACGCTGGGCAACACATGGCGAACCTGCCGAACGCAATGCGCACCCGCATATAAGTAAAAAACGGATTGCAGTAGTACATAACGGTATTATCGAGAATTACGAAGAGCTGCGTAGCCGGTTAATTTCACAGGGTTATACCTTTGAATCAGATACTGATACTGAAGTGGTTGTACACCTGATTGAATCCTACTTAACCGGCAATACCAGCCTCCTGGATGCAACAAAAAAAGCCTTAAAAGAACTGACAGGCGCTTATGCGCTAGGTGTTATTTCTACTCAAAACCCTGATGTATTAATTACCGCAAGACAGGGTAGTCCTTTGGTGATCGGCCTTGGCCTGGGCGAAAATTTTATTGCGTCTGATGTCCAGGCATTGCTACCGGTTACCAGTCGTTTCATATACCTTGAAAATGGCGATATTGCTGTTGTGATGCGCGATAGCGTAGCGATTGAAGATGATACAGGCATGCAGGTTGAGCGAGAGATAAAACAATCACAAGCCTGTTCACTTGATTCAGAACTGGGTGAATATCGCCATTACATGCTCAAAGAAATTTATGAGCAGCCCCAGGCTGTGCAAAATACTTTGGAAGGCCGCGTGGGGCGTGACAGTTTCAAAGAATGTATCGTGGTCAATAATGATAGCGATAAGGATGTCATGGAGGTACTTGCCAAGGTCAAAGAAGTGCAGATTGTTGCCTGTGGCACCAGTTACCATGCCGGGCTTATTGCACGTTACTGGATGGAAAGTATGACCGACATTCCCTGCCATGTCGAAGTGGCGAGTGAATACCGCTACCGTCGCCAGGCGCCCAGGGAAGATGTCTTGTTTGTGACACTTTCGCAATCAGGCGAGACAGCCGATACGCTGGCCGCACTGGATAAAATTAAGGGTCTGGGTTGTTTGGCGTCTTTAAGTATTTGTAACGTCGATGAAAGCTCGTTGGTGCGGGAATCTGATTTTTCATTACTGACTATTGCCGGGCCAGAAATTGGTGTCGCTTCCACTAAAGCATTTACAACACAATTGATAACGCTACAGATTTTGATTGGTTTATTGATGCAGGCGAAAGGCGCGGATAAAGAAAAAGTCTCGGAACTGGTTAAAAACCTGAAAAAATTACCTATCCTGCTGGAACAGTCGCTTGAGCATGACAAAGCCATCGAAACCATGTCAGAACAGTTTATTGAAAAACACAATGCCTTGTTTTTGGGCCGTGGTGACCAATACCCTGTGGCAATGGAAGGTGCATTAAAGCTTAAAGAAATTTCGTATATCCACGCAGAAGCCTATCCTGCGGGTGAGTTAAAACATGGGCCTTTGGCGCTGGTCGATAGCGAAATGCCCATCATTGCGGTTGCACCGAATACAGTGTTGCTGGAAAAACTTAAATCCAACCTGGAAGAAGTGCGTTCCCGTGGCGGTGTTTTATACCTATTTGCGGATAAAACAGCAGGTATTACACAGCAAGACAATATTCAGCTTATCGAAATGGATGAAGTGCCAGAAAGCATCGCGCCCATTATTTACACCATTCCACTCCAGCTATTGTCTTACCATGTTGCGGTATTCAAAGGTACAGATGTTGATAAGCCTCGAAATTTGGCGAAGTCGGTTACCGTTGAGTAATATTTTCCAGGCTCGCATTTGTCAAAGAGTCGTCACAAAGCTGTCATAATTTCAATAAAACTGCTGAAAATATAAGGCTTTTCACATACAATCGTGCGCCACTGTAAGCCGCAAACTCAATGAGGCTTTGTAACAAGTCAACAGCCTGGTAGATAATTATGGGAAATGCTTTTGCTTCAATCCTCCTGGACTGGAAAGACCGTTTTACCCCTTTCACAGAATGGGTTGGTGAAGTTAAAAATGGCGCTACCATCAAAGCCGATGCTATTGCGGGATTAACCGTTGCACTGGTTTTAGTACCACAGTCGATGGCTTATGCACAATTAGCGGGTTTACCTGCTTATGTGGGTTTGTATGCCTCATTCCTGCCTGTCATTATAGCTTCTCTATTTGGCTCCTCGCGCCAGTTAGCAACAGGCCCTGTTGCCATTGTTTCCTTGATGACAGCGGCGGCACTGGAGCCGCTGGCTTTATCGCCCGATGGTTATCTTGCCTATGCGGCCATTCTTGCCTTTATGGTGGGTATTTTCCAATTGTCACTCGGTTTGTTGCGCCTTGGTATTTTAGTCGATTTTTTATCGCATCCTGTTGTCGTTGGCTTTACCAATGCGGCAGCACTCATTATAGCGACTTCCCAGGTCAGTAAAATATTTGGTATTGAGACTCGTAAAGGTGAGCATCACTATGAGACAATCTGGAACCTGATGCAGGATATATCCCAAACTCATATGATAACGGTCATTATGGGTATATTTTCTTTATTTTTGCTGGTTTATATTAAAAAAGTTTCCCCCAGGTTGCCCAATGTTTTGATTACTGTTGTGATTTGTACTTTGTTGGCTTATTTCCTGAATTATGAAGGGAAAGGCGGATCTGTGGTGGGGATTGTTCCCCAGGGCTTGCCAGGATTTAAGATCCCTGATGTTGAGTTTTCGCAAGTTGTGCATCTGATCGTTTCTGCGATGGTGATTGGTTTGCTGGGTTTTGTCGAGGCAATATCTGTTGCTAAAGCAATATCTTCGGAGACGCGTCAACGGCTTTCTGCTAACCAGGAGCTGGTCGGGCAGGGCATGAGTAACCTGGTGTCAAGTTTGTTTCAGGGTTATGCGGTGTCAGGTTCTTTTTCGCGCTCTGCGGTAAATTTTGCAGCAGGTGCCAAAACAGGTTATTCATCCATTATTACCGGTATTCTAGTGGCTGTGACCTTATTATTTCTAACGCCGTTATTATATCATTTGCCACAGGCAACATTGGCGGCGGTGATTATGGTCGCGGTATTTAACCTGATTAAAATCGAGCCTATAAAGCATGCATGGAAAGTCCACATGCATGATGGTATTGTTGCAATTGTCGTGTTCTTTGTAACCCTTTTCTTTGCACCCCATCTGGAAAAAGGTATCATGATCGGTGTGCTGTTATCGTTAGGGTTATTCCTTTATCGCACCATGAGCCCGCATTTCGTCGAGGTAAGCCGGCATGAAGATGGCACTTTGCGCAATGCCAGCCTGTTTAATCTAAAAACCAGCGATACGGTGGCAGTTTACCGTTACGATGGTGATTTATATTTTGCCAATGCAGGTTATCTAGAAGGAAAAGTATTAAATGCCATTGCAGACAAACCTAATCTTAAAGTACTCATCCTGGATTTCGAATCAGTTGATCTGGTTGACTCAACAGGGGAAGAAACACTAGGTAGAATCGCAGAACGGTTGGAAGCAGCGGGGGTTGAGTTGTATATTGCCCGTGCTAAAAAATCTATGCGAGATGCTTTTTCCCGCTCTGGCTTGATGGATAAGATAGGTGAAGAGCGGTTTTTCCGCGAACGTACCCAGGCATCAAAATATGCCAAAGAAAAATTTGGTGATGAGGTGGATATTGAATCCATTTTAAAACCGATTTCTGCGAGTTAAGTTTTTTTTGCAGCACCGCTGATGCGTTTTGATACGGTTGTTAATGATGATAAAAATTTTATATTTTGCGAGTTTGAGAGAGCAAATTGGGCGTGATAGCGATGAGATTGAGTTGAAAAAGCCCATGCGGGCGATTGATGCCTGGAAGCAGGCAACAGGGCGTGAGGCCTTGGCAGAAGATTTACTGGTTGCTATTAATCAGCAATATGCTTCCCAGGATACCTTGTTAAAAGATGGTGATGAGCTGGCGTTCTTTCCTCCAGTAACAGGAGGCTAGCTGGCAATGATTCCCCGGCAGATAAAAATATTGGAAACGGTGTTTGATCCGTTTTTGATCCAAAAAGACTATCAGGAAAAGTATTTAAAAAACCGCACAGATTACGGTGCTACAGCAAGTTTTGTTGGCACCATGCGGGATTTTAACGAAGGGGATGATGTCTCTTTGATGGAGCTTGAGCATTATCCTCAGATGACACAAAAGCAGCTAAACCAGATGGTCGATAAAGCCGCTGAACAATGGCCAATTAACAACGTCCTGGTGGTTCACCGTGTTGGTCAGATTTTACCCGGAGAACCTATTATGATGGTGGCGGTTTGGTCAGCACACCGCGCAGCAGCTTTTGATGCATGCCGGTATATTATGGAAGAGCTTAAACACAGTGCACCCTTTTGGAAAAAAGAACAGTTGCTCTCTGGCAGTAGTCGCTGGGTGGAGAAAAATACAAATGGCTTTAGTTAGGGAATAGTGCGGCTCCTTAAGGAAATCCTGATTAAGTCGGTTAGAATTTAGCGCAGAGAAAATTGTCGTTATTTTTCACGAAGTGAGTCGTAATAGTCATTCTATTGCGGCGAGCTTCATGGAAAATAACGGCGGTTTTAGCAAGCCCAGCTATGCAAGCATGGCTGGGCAAGCTAAAAATAATTGGACTTGATCAGGGTTTCCTTAAAGATCAGCCACCCAGTCCCCGGATTTACCGCCGCTTTTTTTCAATAAGCGCACTCCTTCTATAACCATGCCCCGGTCAACGGCTTTGCACATATCATAAATCGTAAGTAAGGCAACTTGTGTCGCATTCAGCGCTTCCATTTCCACGCCTGTTTTTCCGCTTACTTCAACTGTCGCCTGACAGATTACAGCAGCTGGTTCCAGTTGGGTTTTTAGGTCAATTTCCACATGGGTTATTGCCAGGGGGTGGCAAAGGGGGATTAATTCAGCCGTTTTTTTAGCTGCCATGATGCCCGCAATTCGTGCAATGCCGAGTACATCCCCTTTTTTATTGCTGCCTTCGATAATGTGTTGCAAGGTGCTGTCCAGCATTACAATGCGCCCTTCAGTGACGGCGACCCGTTTGCTGATATCTTTTGCGCCGACATCCACCATGTGGGCTTCACCTTGTTGATTGAAATGTGTCAGCGAGTTATCGGATTGGCTCATGTGAATGTTATCTCTGATATTATTGTTGGGGATTTTATATGAATACCATATTACGTGGGCTGGTGCTAGAATCGAAATCTTTTTTACGATTTAATGAGAGAAATTTTGTCACGATTAAAATCACCCCGGTTTTTTTATACTTTCCTGGCTATTGTATTGGCCAGCTTGCTGCCAGTTACCGTATTTGCAAGTAGCGGTACTAGCCTGACACCTGAACATTTAACCGATACGGTTCATGGATACTGGGCGCTGGGTGTTTTTATTTTCGCCTATATCCTGGTAATTCTGGAAGACCTGATTCACATGAGGAAATCCAAGCCGATGATTGTGGCGGCTGGCATTGTTTGGGTTCTGGTGGCACTTGCCTATCAGGCGTTGGGCAAACCAGAAGGTTTTATCGGCATACTTAACCATAATATTCTCGAATATGCGTTGTTGTTGCTGTTTTTACTATCAGCAATGACCTTTATTAATACCATGGAAGAACGAAATGTGTTCGCGGCTTTGCGGGGTTGGCTGGTATCAAAAGGCTTCTCATTAACAACGATCTTCTGGATAACCGGGATACTGGCTTTCTTTATTTCCCCCCTTGCGGATAATTTAACGACTGCGTTGTTGATGGCTGCTGTGGTCATTGCAGTCGCGGGTGGTAAAGCGGCTATTAAGGGTAACGCCGATACTAGCCGGTTTGTTGTTCTGGCATGTATCAATATTGTGGTTGCGGCGAATGCAGGGGGGGCATTCAGCCCTTTCGGTGATATAACCACGCTGATGGTTTGGCAGGCCCAAAAGGTTGAGTTCACCCGGTTTTTTTCCTTGTTTATTCCTTCGGTTGTGAATTGGTTTGTACCAGCGTTTATTATGTCTTTCTTTATTCCTAAAGGTCGGCCAGATGGACTGGATGTTGCCGTTAACATCAAGCGGGGAGGTCTGGTTGTGGTTGGTTTGTTTTTGGTAACGGTGACGTTGGCGGTTACCTTCCATACAAAACTCCATTTGCATCCCATGTTAGGTATGATGACAGGATTGGGGCTGCTAAAGTTTTTTGGTTACTACCTGAAACTGACGGGGGAGGGCAAGGATATTGATGCAGGTGGCGTTCATGTGGTTGGCCGCTGGGATATATTTAACCAGTTGCAACGTGCCGAGTGGGATACGCTGATGTTTTTCTATGGCGTTATACTTTGCGTTGGTGGCTTGGGCGCATTGGGTTACCTGGCACTGGTTTCAGAATCGCTTTTTGTAGGTCTGGGTGTTGGTTGGGCAGGGGTAATTGTTGGCGTACTTTCTGCGATTGTGGATAATATACCCGTTATGTTTGCTGTTTTGAGCATGAATCCCGACATGAATACCAATGAGTGGTTGCTGATAACATTGACAGCAGGTGTTGGAGGTTCGCTATTGTCGGTGGGATCTGCGGCTGGTGTTGCCTTAATGGGGCAGGCGCGTGGCATTTATACCTTCTTCACGCATTTAAAATGGTCATGGGCAATTGCTTTGGGTTATATGGCGAGTATCTGGGTGCATTTTTTGTTAACAGGTTTGTCATTATAAACTGGCGCGGAAGACAGGGTGTTTGATTTATTAGCGCCAACCTGTGTTTTGTGTGATGTGGTCGTGGATGAGCGTGTCGAAAATAAGGTCACAAATATTTCATTGTGTAACGACTGTTACCATGACTTACCCTGGCTGGAACATGCTTGTAAACAGTGTGGGGTTGCCTGTAAAGATTGTGGAGTTCATTCACCTGTTTGTGGGGCTTGCCAGAAAAAACCACCCTTTGTCGATTACACCCTGGCAGCTTTGCATTATGTTTCACCCGTGGATTACCTGGTGACTGAGCTAAAATTTCGTAAGCAGTTGACATCTGCTGCGATTATGTCTGAGTTACTTTGTCGGTTTCTTGAGGTGCAGCTAAGTCAGGATATTGGGCCAGGAAAGCCGGATTTAATTATCCCTGTGCCACTGCATAAAAATCGCCTGCGTTTGCGTGGTTTTAATCAGGCGGTGGAATTGGCTAAACCGCTTGCCCGTAGATTTTCCATTCCCATGGATAAACATAGTGTAAGCAGGACTAAAAACACAGCGCCACAAAGTGATCTTGATGCCGCACAGCGCAAGAAAAACATCCTCAATAGTTTTCAAATAGAAAACAGAGACCAATTATTACAGGCTTCGCATGTCGTTATTTTGGATGATGTGGTCACTACGGGGGCAACCTGTAATGAACTGGCACGGTTATTGAAGAAAACCGGTGTGCAAAAAGTTGGGGTCTGGTCTGTTGCCAGGGCATAAAAAGCGCTTAAATAAAGGAAATTAGAATGATTTGCAGCATGACAGGCTTTGCCACATATTCTGAAAAACAGGATGACATTGAAATCAACTGGGAGATACGCAGCGTCAATCACCGTTATCTGGATGTATCCCTCTATTTGCCGGAAGGTTTCCAGGCTCAGGAAAATGAATATAAGGCACTGATCGGCAAAGTCCTAAAGCGTGGAAAAATTGATGCCAGGCTACGCTATCAGCTAAGTAACCATGACACGAATCATGACGCAATTTTATTGAACAAACCACGCGTCAAAGCGCTGCGTCAGGCCCATCGGGAATTGCAAAGCCTGCTTGAAAAAGAGATACCCCTCAACATGATGGATCTGTTGCAATGGCCGGGCGTAGTCAAGCAGGAATCTTTAAGCGTTGATTCATGCTATCCGCTTGCACAAAGCAGTCTGGAAAAAGCGCTGGATGACTTGCAAAAAAGCCGTGAACGGGAGGGAAACCAGCTTGCTGGTTTTGTCTTAAAGCAAGCTGATCAAATTGAAAAAATCGTTCGTGCGGTTCGTGTACGCAGAAAAGAAGTCGTTGCTGCTTTGCGCGAAAAAGTGATTAAAAGACTAACGGACCTGAATCTTGAAGCAAATAGTGTTGATAATAACCGTTTGGAACAAGAATTGGCGTTTCAGGCGCAACGACTGGATGTCGATGAGGAACTGGATCGGCTGGATGCGCATTTGCTTGAAGTGCGATCCATCATGAACCGCGATGAAGCCGTAGGCCGCCGCCTGGATTTTTTGATGCAGGAATTAAACCGCGAAGCCAACACATTGGCATCCAAATCAAATGATACCGAGACCACCCGCGCCGCAGTTGATTTAAAAGTGCGAATTGAAAAAATGCGTGAACAAATTATGAATGTTGAGTGAGTTACGGTTCCAGGTTTACATTCAGGTTTACATTCAGGTTTAAGTAATGCGACCAGGCATTTATTCGCTCTGTTT
>CAZPEE010000004.1:0-2676 GCA_964585525.1 uncultured Cocleimonas sp. | reverse complement strand
TTCAGGTTTACATTCAGGTTTAAGTAATGCGACCAGGCATTTATTCGCTCTGTTTTTTCTTTGCCAGCGTATACCCCAGAAGAAATAACCAGCCGAGAATAAATCCTACCCCGCCAAAGGGTGTTACCATGCCAAATTTTGTCTCGCCTGTTAAAGCATAGGCATAAAGGCTACCGCAAAATAATAGAATGCCCAGAATGAAAGAAAACCCGGAAAGTTTGAGTAACTTTGAGGCATAGTTGCGGTGTAGCGAGCTAAGGATGCCAACGCTTAATAATGCTGCTGTATGGTAAAATTGATATTCCACCCCGGTATGCAGGCGTTGCAATAATTGTGCGCTAAGGTTTTTTTCAAGGACATGCGCGCCAAAGGCGCCGATGATGACGGCAAGTAGCCCAAATAATGCGGCAAATAGCAGGAATAATTTACTCGTTTTCATAGCTTATTAATAGCCTCGAATGACGCTTGATATCTGTGAATGTAACGCCATCTTATAGAGAATTGAAACTAACGTAAACCAAACGACTTATGGAATACAAAGATTATTATAAAATTCTAGGTGTTGAACGCGATGCACCGCAAGATGTGATAAAAAAATCTTACCGAAAACTGGCACGTAAATATCACCCTGATGTGAGTAAAGTTGCCAATGCAGAGGAGCGCTTTAAAGAGGTGAATGAAGCCTATGAAGTGCTGGGCGATGCAGAAAAACGGGCATCTTATGATCAATTAGGCGCCAACTGGAAAAATGGTCAAAACTTTAATCCCCCTCCGGGCTGGGATAGTCATTTTGATTTTAGCCAGTTTGGTTCCGGCGGTGGATTCTCAAGTGGTGGCCAGTCGGGTGCCGGGTTTAGTGACTTTTTTGAATCCATGTTTGGCGGTGGCATGGGTGGGGCTGGGTTTGGGCAGCAGACGCACCATTCCACGCATAGGCAACAACACGCAAGAAAGCCAGCAGCACAGACTGTAACGGTTTCTGTTGACCTTGAAGATATTTATTCCGGCGGTTCAACGCGAGTAGCTTTGCCTAGTGGTAAACACCTCAATGTAAAAATACCGAAAGGGATAGAAGAAGGTAAAAAAATCCGTTTAAGCGGGAAAGCTTCAAATGGTGGTGATTTATTATTAAAAATTCACATTAGAAAGCACCCACGTTACACTGTGGATGGCAAAAATGTCAGTGTGAATTTGCCCATAGCGCCCTGGGAGGCTGCGCTTGGGGGAACGGTTGAGGTTGAAACCTTGTCGGGCAAATTAAAACTTAAAATACCTGCTGGTTCACAATCAGGTAAAAAAATGCGTTTAAAAGGACGGGGGCTTCCAGGTTCTACAAAAACAAAAACGGGGGACCAATTTGTTATTTTGCAAATTGTTGTCCCACCTGCCAAGACAGAAGATGATAAAAAATGGTATAAGAAAATGCAGGAGAAATTTGACTGGAACCCCCGTTAGGATTATAACAGGAGTCGAGAGAGAGGAAAGAATAGAAAAAGTGTGGCTCAGTACACCTTTTAGTTAAGTAAGATTAAGAAAATGAATACTTTAAAAACAATTATGATGTCTGTGGCGGGCATGGTTTTAATGCTTGGCTTGTCAACGCCTGCGATAGCCAGATTGCCATCGGAAATTAATGGAAAGCCTTTGCCTTCTTTGGCCGATATGCTGGATCGGGTAAAGTCTGCAGTGGTTAACATCTCTACCGAGGCTAAAGTAACTGCCGTACGTGACCCCGTATTACGGCATTATTTTGGCAAACGTCTCCCCGCAAAAAAGAAAGGCCCGGTCGGAGCCGGTTCCGGCATTATCGTGGATGCACAAGCAGGTTATATTGTAACCAATGCACATGTTATTGATGGTGCTGGAAAAATCATTGTGACATTGACCGATAAACGCCAATTTTACGCTACGCTTGTCGGTAAAGATATTAAAGCTGATGTTGCCGTTATCAGGATTGAACCCGACGGGCTGACAGATATGCCGATGGCTGATAGCGCTAAACTAAGAGTTGGTGATTTTGTTGTGGCAATTGGCAACCCTTATGGTTTAGGCCAATCGGTTAGTTCAGGGATTGTCAGTGCGTTGGGCCGTACCGGGCTGGGTATTGAAGATTATGAAGATTTTATTCAAACCGATGCGTCGATAAACCCTGGCAATTCCGGTGGTGCGCTGGTTAACCTGAAAGGCGAGCTCATAGGTATTAATACGGCAATACTCGGTGGACGTGGTGGTGGAAATGTCGGCATTGGTTTTGCCATTCCATCCAATATGATTGCCAATATAAAAGACCAATTGATTCAATATGGGAAAGTAGAGCGGGGTCAACTTGGTATAGAGATTCAGGATTTAAGGCCCGCATTGGTTAAAGTGTTTAAATTACCGAATGGGGGTGGTGCGTTAATATCATCGGTTGTTGAAAAGTCTCCTGCTGCGAAGGCAGGAATAAAGCAAGGTGATGTCATTACCCGTGTCAACGGGCGGGATGTTAAAAGCAGTTCTAATTTGAAAAATATTATCGGAAATTTGCGTATGGGTTCCAAAGTCGATATGGAATATATGCGTGATGGTTTGATGAAAAAATGTGTGGCCGTTGTCGGTAAGGTTCCAGCAATACAGTACGGGGTAAAACCAAAAAAAGTAAAACCGAGTCCGCCGTCTTTTTTACAAGATGATTGA
>CAZPEE010000003.1:26584-32384 GCA_964585525.1 uncultured Cocleimonas sp. | reverse complement strand
AGCTACAAGCCGTAGCGGCTTCTTCCAGAGAGTGAAGGCCGGGATTGTCGCCTGGTATATTCTTTTGATGAGCTTGTGAAATCAGTGTGTCCTGCAATATGTATAAAAAATAAGCACATTAAGAGGGGCTTTCTGTCATATAAATATTTTATCGAAAAATATAAAAATAAATCACTGCATTGGTTGTGAACTTACAAAGAATAAGTGTATATTCACTCTTCTAATAAATCCCTTCTCTCTTAAAGCGCAGTTATGATGCGCTAATAAAAAGTAACTACGAGTGAGAGAAGTTGCGATATAAGCAACGGATTAGAACAAAGGAGAATATATGCTAGCAGAATATCTGCCGGTTCTGGTGTTTTTAGGTGTTGGTTTTGCGATGGCTGTCATTATGCTGTTGCTGGGTGCGATGATGGCTCCACGCCGCCCCGATGCTGCCAAAGATTCTCCGTTTGAATGTGGTTTTGAGGCATTTGAAGATGCCCGCATGAAATTTGATGTGCGCTATTACCTGGTTGCCATTCTCTTTATTATTTTTGATCTTGAAATTGCCTTCCTGTTTCCATGGGCGATTGTGCTGGATAAAATTGGTTTGTTTGGTCTGATTGCGATGGGTATATTCCTGTCTATTCTTATTATCGGTTTTATCTATGAATGGAAAAAAGGAGCGCTGGAGTGGGAATAGAGGGCGTATTCAAAGAAGGCGTTGTCACCACAACGGCTGATAAGCTGATCAATTGGGCACGCACCGGTTCCATGTGGCCGATGACGTTTGGCCTGGCATGTTGTGCGGTGGAGATGATGCAGGCAGGTGCGGCACGTTACGATATGGATCGCTTTGGTATCCTGTTTCGCCCCAGTCCACGTCAATCCGATGTGATGATTGTTGCGGGTACGCTAACCAATAAAATGGCTCCCGCTTTACGCAAAGTTTATGATCAAATGGCAGAGCCCCGCTGGGTGATTTCGATGGGCTCATGCGCCAATGGTGGTGGTTATTATCATTATTCCTATGCCGTTGTGCGTGGTTGTGATCGTATTGTCCCGGTTGATATTTACGTGCCAGGTTGTCCGCCGACTGCAGAAGCGCTTTTATATGGCATTATTCAGCTACAAAATAAAATCCGTCATACTAATACCATAGCGCGCCAGGAAGAGGCTTGATTGATCTGATGAGTAGCGCATTGCAAACACTCCAAACCCATTTGCTTGCCTCCCTTGCAGGTAAAATACAGAATAGCAAAATAGCGTTGGGTGAATTGACGCTGGAAGTAGCGCCGCAGGATTTGCTGGCGTTGGCAACATTCTTGCGGGATGACCCGGCAAGTAGCTTTGAGCAACTCATTGATGTTTGTGGTGTAGATTATCTTGCTTATGGTCAATCTGAGTGGGACACGGATGGCAGTTCTTTCAGTCGCGGTGTGAAGCGCGAATTTTCTTTTGACGAGGATGAGGCTAGCGAAGCACTGGAGTTTGAGGGTAAGCGTTTTGCGGTGGTCATTCATTTGTTGTCAATCAGGCACAACCACCGTGTCCGCATCAAATCCTACTGTGATGATAATGAATTTCCAGTTATGGATTCTGTTGTGGATATATGGAATTCGGCTAACTGGTTTGAACGCGAAGCATTTGACCTGTTCGGTATTGTTTTTACCGGGCATCCTGATTTGCGCCGCATATTGACTGACTATGGTTTTATTGGCCATCCGTTTCGAAAAGATTTCCCGTTAATCGGTCATCTGGATATGCGTTACGACGAAGAACAAAAACGTGTCGTTTACGAACCTGTTTCTATCGACCCTCGCGTTTTAGTACCGCGTGTTATTCGTGAAGATCAAGGCATCGTCTCCGCAGAAGATGAAGCGCCTGCGGCGGGGGATAAATAATGCCAGAAATTCGTAACTATACCTTGAACTTTGGTCCTGCCCACCCTGCTGCGCATGGCGTGTTGCGCCTGGTTCTGGAAATGGATGGTGAAGTGATCCAGCGCGCTGATCCGCATGTTGGCTTGCTGCACCGCGGCACCGAGAAGCTGGCTGAAAGCAAGCCATATAATCAAAGCATTGGCTATATGGATCGCCTAGATTATGTGTCGATGATGTGTAACGAGCATGGTTATGTGCTGGCGCTGGAAAAAATGCTTGGCATCGAAGCACCGATACGTGCGCAATACATACGCACCATGTTTGACGAGATTACCCGCATCCTCAATCACCTGTTGTGGATTGGCGCTCATGCGCTGGATGTGGGCGCGATGACCATGTTTCTCTACGCTTTCCGCGAGCGTGAAGATTTGATGGATGTGTATGAGGCAGTCTCCGGTGCGCGTCTGCATGCGACCTATTATCGTCCCGGTGGAGTTTACCGTGATTTGCCCGATACCATGCCAAAACATGAAAAAGCAAAGTGGTACAGTGATGCGGATATCAAGCGACTGAATGAAAACCGTAGTGGTTCGGTGCTTGATTTTATCGAGGATTTTACCCAGCGTTTCCCAAATTATGTGGATGAGTATGAAACACTGCTGACCGATAACCGTATCTGGAAACAGCGCCTGGTGGATATTGGTATTGTCTCGCCGGAGCGTGCCTTGCAGCTTGGCTTGACCGGCGCAATGCTACGTGGTTCCGGTGTTGAATGGGATCTACGCAAAAAACAGCCTTACGCCATGTATGATCAGGTCGATTTTGATATACCCGTTGGTTCCAATGGCGATAGCTACGACCGTTATCTGGTGCGTATGGAAGAAATGCGCCAATCCAACCGTATTATCAAACAGTGTGTTGACTGGTTGCGTAAAAACCCTGGCCCGGTGATGCACCCGGATCATAAAATCACGCCGCCAAAGCGCGAAGAAATGAAAGGTGATATGGAAGCCTTGATTCATCACTTTAAGCTTGCGACCGAAGGTTATTGTTTGCCAGAGGGTGAAGCTTACGCTGCGATTGAGCATCCCAAGGGTGAGTTTGGTTGTTATATCGTATCGGATGGTGCTAACAAGCCTTACCGTTTAAAAATCCGCGCCCCCGGTTTTGCGCATATGTCGGCAATGGATGAATTAACCAAAGGCCATATGCTGGCCGATGTGGTCACCGTTATCGGAACCATGGATATTGTATTTGGTGAGGTGGACAGATAATGGTTGCTGAGCAAAAAACAATGTTAACGAAGCACGAGCGTGATGAAATTGATAGTTGGTTAAAACGCTATCCTGAAGAGCATTCCCAGTCGGCTTTACTGGCTGCCTTGCGCGCCGTAATGCATGAAGATCATTATCTATCCACAGAAAAAATGGATGCGGTTGCAGATTATCTGGGCTTGCCACCTATTGCGGTTTACGAGGTTGCCAGCTTTTATTCGATGTACGAACTGGATAAAAAAGCAGCGGCCAAAAACACCATCTCGGTGTGTACCAATGTGTCCTGCATGTTGAACGGTTCGGATAAAATCGTTGAGCATATCGAAAAGAAACTGGATATAAAAATGGGTGAATCAACGGCCGACGGCTTGTTTTTCTTCAAGGTTGAAGAAGAGTGCCTGGCAGCCTGTTGTGGCGCACCCATGATGCAAGTGAACCATGTTTACCATGAAAATCTAACCATTGAGAAAGTTGATCAGATTCTCGACGGCCTTGCAAAACAGCGTCGTTCCACAGATGGGGAGGCGGGCTAATGGTTGATCAGGTTTGTTTCACCACAAAACAGTTTGGCGATGAAGCGCACACACTTGAAAACTACTTAAAAACAGGTGGTTATGAGTCGTGGAAGAAGATTTTAAAAGAAGGCACTAGCCCTGACGATATTATTGATGAGGTTAAAGAATCCGGTTTGCGTGGTCGTGGCGGAGCGGGTTTTCCAACCGGTTTGAAATGGAGCTTCATGCCCAAAAATATGCCGGGTCAAAAATACATAGTATGTAACTCGGATGAGTCTGAGCCGGGCACCTGTAAAGACCGTGATATTTTGCGTTTTAATCCACATGCACTGGTCGAGGGCATGGCAATTGCAGGCTACTGTATTGGCGCAACGGTGGGTTATAACTATATGCGCGGCGAATTTATGGATGAACCGTTCATCCGTTTTGAGCAGGCAGTAAAAGAAGCTTACGAAGCTGGCTTGCTTGGCAAAGATATCATGGGTAGCGGTGTTGATTTTGACCTGCATGGATCGCTGGGTGCTGGTGCGTACATATGTGGCGAGGAAACTGCGCTTTTGGAATCGCTGGAAGGCAAAAAAGGCCAGCCACGTTTCAAACCACCTTTCCCTGCCAGTTTTGGTTTGTATGGTCGCCCAACTACCATTAATAATACCGAAAGCCTTTCGTCTATCCCGGCGATTTTGCGCGGTGGCGGTGAGTGGTTTAAAAATATGGGTGTTGAAGGCTCGGGCGGTGAGAAATTGTTCTCTATGTCGGGCCACTTGAATAACCCTGGCAATTTTGAAGTGCCGATGGGTATCCCATTTAAGGAATTGTTGCAAATGGCGGGTGGTGTTCGCGATGGCAACAAGTTAAAAGCAGTCATTCCAGGTGGATCGTCGGTGCCGGTTTTACCTGCTGATACCATGATGGAACTTACCATGGATTATGACAGTATCGCCAAGGCAGGATCATACCTGGGTTCGGGCGCAGTGATTGTGATGGATGAAACAACGGATATGGTTAAGGTGCTGCAACGTATTTCACGCTTTTACTTTTCAGAATCCTGTGGGCAGTGTACCCCGTGTCGCGAAGGAACAGGCTGGTTATACCGTATGCTGACACGTATTGTTGAAGGCAATGGCCGTCTGGAAGATATTGACCTGCTGGACGAAGTGGCGCATAAGATTGAAGGCAGGACGATTTGTGCGCTGGGTGAGGCGGCTGCGATGCCGGTGTGGAGTTTTGTGCAAAACTTCCGCGATGAGTTTGTTTACTATGTCGAGCATGGTTGTTCGATAGTTGATCTTAAATAGAAGCGATATGAGATGAGTGACGATACCGTAAAAATCACAATCAATGATCAGGAACTGGAGGTGGCTCCAGGTTCCATGCTGATTGATGTTGCTGATAAATCGGATATTCATATCCCGCGTTTTTGCTATCACAAGAAATTATCAATCGCCGCAAACTGCCGCATGTGTCTGGTGGAGGTTGAAAAAGCACCCAAGCCAATGCCTGCCTGTGCCACCCCTGTCACCGACGGCATGAAAGTCTGGACGCGCTCTGAAAAAGCGCTGGCGGCACAAAAGGATACCATGGAATTCCTGCTGATTAACCATCCGCTGGATTGCCCGATTTGTGACCAAGGTGGTGAGTGTGAATTACAGGATTTGTCGATGGCGTTTGGTGGTAGCTCATCCAGTTATCATGAAATTAAACGCGTTGTGGCGGATAAAGATATTGGCGAGCTGGTTGCAACTGAAATGACACGTTGTATCCAGTGTACCCGCTGTGTGCGTTTCGGCGAGGAAATTGCCGGGATGCGCGAGTTAGGTGCCACAGGGCGTGGTGACCGTATGGAAATTGGCACCTTTGTTGAGAAAAGCCTGTCTTCCGAATTATCCGGCAATATTATTGATATTTGCCCGGTAGGTGCGCTAACAGCCAAGCCTTCCCGTTATCATTCCCGCGCCTGGGAAATGCAGCAAACTGCGGGTATTGGTTCGCATGACTGTGTCGGATCAGCGATTAATCTACATACCTTTAAACAGAAACTGGTGCGCGTAGTTGCCGGTGAAAATGAATCTGTTAATGAATGCTGGATTTCTGACAGAGACCGTTTTTCCTATCAGGGTGTGTATGCCAAAGACCGTGTTGAATC
>CAZPEE010000003.1:10877-26484 GCA_964585525.1 uncultured Cocleimonas sp. | reverse complement strand
TGTTCCCCTGGCTGGGCGTGCCCATCGACGAGATTGAAAATCAGAATGCGCTGATGCTGATTGGCTCTAATGTCAGGCAAGACCAGCCAATGATCAATCATCGTATTCGAAAAGCGGCACTTAAGGGTGCTGCTGTGGTCTCGGTAAATTCCCGGCAACTGGACTTTAATTATTCTGTTGAACAACGGCTTTCTGCGCCAGCCGATTTGGTGGCTACCATGGCAAATCTTGCCAAAGCCAGTTTTGACCTTGCCGGGAATAAAATTCCGGCGGGGCTTGCGGATTTACTTGGTGATACCAAAGTCACCAAGTCAGATAAAGCCATTATCAAGCAACTTGGTGATGCTGAAAATGCCATTGTCTTCCTGGGTAATGCAGCCGTACAAAGTCCTGCTTACTCAACGTTGCGTGCCCTGTCTGCCGTGATTGCAGATAATTGTGGTGCTAAACTGGGCTATCTGGCTGAATCTGCCAATACAGCCGGCGCTTGGCTGGCAGGGGCTATTCCGCATCGTAAAGAAGCGGGTGAGGCCGTTGAAAATGCTGGGCATGACGTGGGTCAAATGTTTCATAAGGGAAAACAAACCTACGTGTTGCTGGATGTGGAGCCAACCTATGATTGCGATGACCCTCAACAGGCTTTAGCGGCCATGCAACAGGCGGATAAGGTTATTGCTATTGCGCCTTATGCGAGTGGTAACTTGCTTTCATTTGCCGATATTATTTTGCCGAGTGCCGCTTTTGGCGAAACATCGGGTACTTATGTCAATGCAGAAGGGCGTTGGCAGAGTTTTAGGGCAGCTGCGAAAAACTACGCTAATGCACGTCCGGCGTGGAAAATTTTACGTGTTTTAGGCAATAAGTTAGGTATTCAAGGGTTTGATTATGTGAGTTCTGCAGATGTTCGTGATGAACTCGAAATAGCCTGCGATGCCGTTCCGGCTGCCAATAATGCGTTTGAAGTTTCAGGTATTTACACGGGGCAGGATAAGCCTGGTGCAGGTAAGTTTCAACGCATTGGAGATGTAGCCGAGTTTTGCGCTGATTCTTTGGTGCGCCGTGCAACAGCCTTGCAAAAAAGTGCGCCATGGCAGGAAATGTTATGGCTAAACGCTAATGAAGTCGAAAAGCTGGGTTTACAGGATGCAGTGGCATCAATAACAGATGAAAACACTGTCGTCGTGAATGTAAAACAGGGCGATGAAACAGTCGACCTGCCATTGAAAATAGACGCTTCTATCCCGGACGGATGTGCCCTGCTGATGGCAGGGACGCAAGCAGGTGCCTTGCTGGGTTCGGCATTCGGCGAACTTGAAATAGGGGTAATAGCCTAATGGACGCTGTAACCGCATTTTTGAATGGTTTCTTACCTGAGGGTTTAACGACCCTGATCGTGATTCTTATTAAAATCGTGGCTATCCTGTTGCCGTTGATTCTAGCCGTTGCCTATACCACATTTGCCGAACGTAAAGTCATTGGTTATATGCAGATTCGCATGGGGCCAAACCGGGTCGGTCCAAAAGGCTGGTTACAACCGATTGCGGATACCGTTAAGTTGATGTTCAAGGAGATTATTACGCCGACTAAATCCAGCAAGGTGGTGTTTTTCATTGCCCCCATGCTGGCCTTGGCGCCGGCATTGGCGGTTTGGGCAGTGGTGCCATTCTGGGATGGTGGTGTACTTGCCGATGTCAATGCAGGTTTATTACTGGTGCTGGCAATTACTTCGCTGGACGTGTTTGGTATTATTCTGGCAGGTTGGGCGTCCAACTCCAAATATGCCATTTTAAGTTCTTTACGGGTTGGTGCGCAGGTTGTTTCTTACGAAATTGCCATGGGTTTTGCGCTGGTTGGCGTGCTCATGGCGGCGGGTAGTTTGAACTTAAGCGATATTGTCCGTGCCCAGGAAGGTGGTATACAGCACTGGTTTGTGTGGCCGCTGGTTGGTTTGTTTCTGGTTTATTTTATTTCCGGCGTGGCAGAAACCAACCGGGCACCATTTGATGTGGCTGAAGGTGAATCAGAGATTGTTGCAGGCTTCCATGTGGAATACTCAGGCATGGCATTTGCGCTGTTTTTCCTCGCGGAATATGCCAGCATGATTTTAATCTCAACCTTAACCGCCTTATTATTCTGGGGCGGATGGTTGTCGCCGTTTGGTCACGCGCTGGATGATATTCCGGTGCTAGGTGTCATTCTAGGCGATGGTTTCCACTGGTTGCTCATCAAGTCGATGTTCTTCTTGTTCTGCTATTTGTGGTTCCGTGCAACCTTCCCACGGTATCGTTATGACCAAATTATGCGACTCGGTTGGAAAATTTTAATCCCGGTGACTTTGGTCTGGATTTTTGCTGAAGGCGCTGCTATTGCATTGGGATGGAAGCCATGGCTATGATCAGATCAATTAAACATTTCATCAAGTCGTTTACCCTGTTTGAACTCTTCCAGGGTTTGGGTGTAACGGGAAAATACCTGTTCAAGCGCAAGTTCACGATCCAGTATCCTGAACAAAAAACACCCATGTCACCACGTTTTCGCGGACATCATGCGTTGCGCCGTTACCCGAATGGGCAGGAACGTTGTATCGCCTGTAAATTGTGTGAGGCAGTGTGCCCGGCGTTGGCGATTGATATTGAAATGGAAGAGCGGCCTGATGGTACGCGTCGCACCACCAAGTATGATATTGATTTTTTTAAATGTATTTATTGCGGTTTTTGTGAGGAGGCATGCCCTGTGGATGCCATTGTAGAAACCCATATTTTTGAATATCACTTTGAGAATCGCGAAGGCACCACGATTAGCAAGGAAGAATTGTTGGCGTTTGGTGATAAACACGAAGCCGAAATAGCCAAACGAAAGGCGGCAGATGCACCTTATCGGTGATCTTAAACCATTCTGATGTCGTTAAAGAGAATTAGGAATTAACATGACCTTTGAGCAGTTTATATTTTACCTGTTTTCAGCAGTAACACTGTTATCTGCTGTGGGCGTGGTGACGATGCGCAACCCGGTCTATGCCGCGCTGTTTCTGATTTTGGCATTTTTCTCAAGCGCTGCAACCTGGGTGCTGCTGGAAGCAGAGTTTCTGGGGGTGGTGCTGGTGCTGGTCTATGTGGGCGCTGTCATGGTGCTATTCCTGTTTGTGATCATGATGCTGGATATTAAGATTGATCCATTAAAAGAAGGCTTTATACGTTATTTGCCGGTGGGTCTGCTGGTTGCTGTTACGGTTGCAGCTGAAATGATTTTGGTGATGCGTTCCAAATCGTTCAGTGATATGCCTATTCCAGAACCCGCACCGTTAAGCGCAAGTAATACCGAAGCACTGGGCGAGGTTTTATATACAGAATATGCTTATCCCTTTGAAATAGCGGCTGTTATTTTAGTCGTGGCAATTATCGCTGCAATCGCATTAACCTTGCGCCGACGTGCAGGTGTTAAGAAACAAGATCCGGGTGAACAGGTTCGTACTCGTCGTGAAGATCGCGTCAAACTGGTTAACATGAAGACAGGGGAAAGAAGATAGCCATGATACCTTTATCGCATTTTCTTATCGTTAGCGCGCTGTTGTTTTCAATCAGTGTTGCGGGTATTTTCCTGAACCGGAAAAATATGATTATCTTGTTGATGTGTATTGAGTTGATGCTATTGGCAGTTAACCTGAATTTCATTGCCTTTTCACATTATCTGGGTGATATGGCAGGGCAGGTGTTTGTGTTCTTTATTTTAACCGTTGCTGCAGCAGAAGCGGCCATTGGTCTGGCAATCCTGGTGACGGTGTTCCGAAATCGTAAAACCATCAATGTTGAAGAACTTGATCAGATGAAGGGCTAGGGTATGAGTATGGAATCAATTTATCTGGCAATTCCTTTATCAGCCCTGATTGGCTCAATCATCGCTGGCTTGTTTGGTGGTGTTATTGGTCGCAAAGGTGCACATTTTGTAACCATCATTGGTGTTGCAATATCCTGTATTTTATCTTTCGTTGTGCTAAAGCATGTGGCGATTGATGGTAATAAATTTTATGGCGATGTGTATACCTGGGCGCAGGTTGGCGATACTAAATTTGCTGTCGGTTTCCTGATTGATAACCTGACATCCATGATGATGGTGGTTGTGACCTTTGTTTCCTTGATGGTGCATATTTATACCATTGGTTACATGGCGGATGATAAGCATAACTGGCCGGAAGACAGTCGTGGTGGTGATAATAGTTACCAGCGTTTCTTTTCTTATATTTCGTTATTTACCTTTTCAATGCTGATGCTGGTGATGTCGAATAACTTTATGCAGTTGTTCTTTGGCTGGGAAGCGGTAGGCCTGGTTTCATACCTGTTGATTGGTTTCTGGTCTACCCGTGATACGGCTATTTTTGCCAATATGAAGGCTTTTTTGGTAAACCGCGTCGGTGATTTCGGTTTCTTGCTGGGCATTGCGGCAATCTGGACCTACACTGGTTCGGTTGATTACAGGGAAGTTTTTGAACGTTTGCCTGCCATAGCGCATACCACAATTTCTATTTTGCCAGGGCAAGACTGGTTGCTGGTTTCGGTGATTGCGATCGGCCTGTTTATTGGTGCAATGGGTAAATCAGCGCAGGTTCCGCTGCATGTCTGGTTGCCTGATTCGATGGAAGGCCCCACGCCCATTTCTGCATTGATCCATGCGGCAACCATGGTAACCGCCGGTATCTTTATGGTATCGCGTATGTCGCCCATTTTTGAGATGTCCGATACTGCCTTGAGCATGGTGTTGATTGTGGGTGCAACGACGGCATTCTTCATGGGCTTGATTGGCGTGGTGCAAAATGACATCAAGCGTGTGGTGGCTTATTCAACACTTTCTCAACTGGGCTATATGACTGTTGCGCTGGGTGCATCAGCTTACAGTTCTGCAGTATTTCATTTAATGACGCATGCTTTCTTTAAAGCACTCTTGTTCCTTGCTGCAGGCTCGGTGATTATCGCCATGCATCATGAGCAGGATATCCGTAAAATGGGTGGCTTGAAAAAGTATCTGCCGATTACGTACTGGACATCGCTCATTGGCTCGCTGGCTTTGATTGGTTTTCCGTTCTTTTCAGGTTTTTTCTCAAAGGATTTGATTATCGAGGCGGTTCATGAATCAGAAATTTTTGGTTCGCACTATGCCTACTGGATGGTGTTGCTCGGCGTGTTTGTGACAGCATTTTACAGCTTCCGCATGTTCTTCCTGGTATTTCACGGCGAAGAGCGTATGGATGAACACACTAAGTCACATTTACACGAGCCAGCAAAAGTCGTTACCTGGCCTTTGATTGCCCTGGCGATTCCTGCGGTTCTATCGGGTTACTTGTTAAACCCGATGGTAGTGGGTGATTTCTTTGAAGGTGTGATCCATGTTAATGGTGAGGCACATCCTGCGATGGAGATCATCAAGCATCATTACCATGGCGTGCTAAGTTTTGTTGGCCATGGTTTGATGTCAGCTCCCTTCTGGCTGGCGATGGCAGGTCTGGGTAGTGCATGGTTTATTTACATGAAGAAACCCTCGGTTGCGACACAGGCTTACAATACCTTGCGTCCCCTCCATACCTTGCTGGATAAAAAATACTACGCCGATGAATTTAACATGGCGGTATTTGCCGGTGGCGCAATTGCAATGGGTAAAACACTGTGGGCTCTGGGTGATCGTTTCTTGATTGATGGACTATTGGTTAATGGCACGGCGAAGCTTACTGGCTGGCTGGCTTCCGTAGCCCGTCACGTTCAGACAGGCTATTTATATCACTATGCGTTTTCAATTATCCTGGGCGTATTGGCAATTATGAGTTGGTTATTATTTGGGGCAGGGCGGATTTAATATGTTTGAAGGTTACTTGCTCAGTATTTTAATCTGGTTGCCGATTCTGGGTGGTGTTATTACCCTGTTTGCGGGTGATAAACTTGCTCCACGCCCTCTTGCCTTGTTGTTTAGTGTGCTGACTTTCGCCATTAGCTTGTTGCTTTGGACAGGCTTTAACGCGGAAGGTTATCAGTTGCAGTTTGTCGAGAAACTACCCTGGATTGAATCATTTAACATCAATTATTCACTAGGGGTGGATGGCATTTCGATGCCGTTGCTGTTGCTGAATACCTTTATCACTGTATTGATCGTACTGGCAGGCTGGGAAGTGATCAAGAATAAGCCCGCTCAATACATGGCAGCTTTCTTGATTATGGAAGGCATTATTAATGGTGTTTTTGCCGCGCAGGATGCGATCCTGTTTTATGTGTTCTTCGAGGCAATGCTGATTCCGATGTTTATTGTTATCGGTATCTGGGGTGGTGATAACCGGATTTACGCAACGATCAAGTTCTTCCTCTATACCTTTTTTGGCTCGGTGTTCATGCTGGTTAGCCTGATCTATATGTATTCAAAAGCAGGCAGTTTCGAGATTGCTGATTTGCATAACGTCAAACTGGGCTTGATGCCACAAATGCTGATATTCCTGTCTTTCCTGGTTGCCTTTGGTGTCAAGGTGCCGATGTGGCCTGTACACACCTGGTTGCCTGATGCACACGTACAGGCTCCGACAGGTGGTTCGGTGATACTGGCAGCGGTGATGTTGAAGATTGGTGGCTACGGATTTTTGCGTTTCTCCTTGCCGATGTTACCGGATGGCTCGCGTGAGTTGGCCTGGCTGGTGATCTTGATGTCGCTTACCGCTGTTGTTTACATTGGCTTTATCGCACTGGTGCAAAAAGACATGAAAAAGCTGGTGGCGTATTCGTCTATCGCGCATATGGGGTTTGTGACACTGGGCTTTTTCCTGATTTATCCCATTGTAAAAGCGACCGGGAGTAGTGAGGGGTCGTTATTGGGTTTACAGGGCGGTATGGTGCAAATGCTGTCGCATGGTTTTATATCCGGCGCAATGTTCCTTTGTATCGGAGTCTTATATGACCGCATGCATACGCGGGATATAGCAGCTTATGGCGGTGTCTCGAACCGTATGCCCTGGTTTGCTGCATTTTTTGTGTTGTTTGCAATGGCGAATACCGGTTTACCCGGAACATCAGGTTTTGTGGGTGAGTTTATGGTTATCCTTACCAGTTTCAAAGCCAATTTCTGGTTTGCCTTTTTAGGTGCAACAACTTTGATTGTAGGCGCAGCGTATACTTTATGGCTGGTTAAGCGGGTCATCTTTGGTAAAGTCGTTAATGACAAGGTGGCTGCGTTGACTGATATTAATAAACGCGAAACCTTTATTCTGGCCACATTGGCAATTATGGTACTGGTTTTAGGTTTATGGCCTGAGCCTTTGGTGCATGTAATGAATGATTCCCTGGCACACGTTATTGAGCAGGCAACTGCAAGTAAGTTGGTGAACTAAGATGCTAATTTCAACGTTAATCCCAATGCAGTTTGCTGTTCCCGATTTTACACCGGCTTTGCCCGAACTATTTTTATTGGCGGGAACCTGCTTTGTTTTGCTGGCAGATTTGTTTGTTAAGGACTCGCAGCGTTTTATTACTTATTTACTGGCTCAGACCGTCTTGTTGGTCACAGCGGGTTTGCTGGTATTTGGCACAGGTTCCGTTGGCTCGACAGCGACGACGTTTACCTTTAATGAGATGTTTGTGTTAGATCCTTTGGCAAGGGTTTTAAAAATATCTATCTTGTTAATCACGGTTGGCGTGTTCGTTTACTCGCGTGATTATTTGCGCAGCCGGCAAATGTATAAAGGCGAATATTTTACCCTGGGTTTGTTTGCCGTACTGGGTATGATGATTATGGTTTCAGCAAAAACCTTATTGTTAATTTACCTGGGCCTGGAGCTACTGTCGCTCTCCATGTATGCGATGGTGGCGTTTAAACGCAATGATGGCAAGGCTTCTGAAGCGGCCATGAAATATTTTGTATTGGGTGCGATTGCATCGGGCATGTTGCTTTACGGTATGTCGATTATATATGGTGTGAGTGGCAGCCTGCATTTAACCCATATTGCACATTACATGTCCAGCCATCCGGTGATGCAGAATATTGGTTTATTGCTTGGACTGGCGTTTGTTATTGTCGGTCTTGGTTTTAAGCTGGGTGTCGTACCGTTTCATATGTGGGTTCCCGATGTTTATGATGGTGCACCAACATCGGTGACACTATTTTTGGGTACTGCGCCAAAAATTGCGGCATTTGCCATGATAATCCGCTTACTGGTTGAAGGCCTGGGTGATATGTCTCAGGGCTGGCAACAAATATTGACAATTTTATCAGCACTCTCATTGCTGGCAGGTAATATTATTGCGATTGCGCAAACCAACATTAAACGCATGCTGGCGTATTCCACTATTTCCCACATGGGCTTTGTTTTGATGGGGGTCCTCGCCGCAAGCGAGATGGGCTATGCGGCATCCATGTTCTATATTATTACTTATGCCATTATTGCCATGGGTGGTTTTGCGGTTATTATTTTATTAAGCAGGGATGGTTATGAGGCTGATCAACTGGCTGACTTGAAGGGGTTGAGTACAACACATCCCTGGTACGCATTGATGATGATGTTGTTTTTGTTTTCCATGGCGGGTATGCCTCCAACGGTTGGCTTTTATGCTAAGTTGTCGGTCATTCAGGCTGTGGTTGATGCCAATATCATCTGGCTTGCAGTGTTTTCTGTGGTGATGTCAGTTATCGGTGCTTTCTATTATTTGCGCGCCATCAAGCTGATGTATTTTGATAAGCCAGATGAGGTGAACGCAAGCGGCTCAACTGAATCGGTAGATCTTGCCGTGCAAGCGCCTATTAAGCCACAATTAGACTTCAGTGTTTTACTGAGCTTGAATGGGCTTGCGGTTCTGGCGCTGGGTATCTTGCCTGGCACCCTAATGTCCCTGTGTTTGCTTGCCGTGCGTAATAGTTTGTAATTGTCTGTTATGTTTGGTAAAAGCTAAGCCTTTTATTAGCAATGATTATAAACTATTTGATTCAAAGGGGTTTTCTTGGCTTATATCCTGATAGACGGTTGCTCATTAGCGACGAATGGATTATCCTATGCCGCTGAACGGGCTTGTAAACGTCAAGAATAAATCGTGTTCTACATAAAAGACTACAGAATAAATTATAGGAGTTTCAAATGTTGATTAGACATTACGCATCAATTGCCGTGTTGGCACTCATGCTTCCTGCTACCTTAGTGATGGCAGAAGGGGAAAACGCTAAGCGTATTGACGCAACCAATACGTTGCCAGATGCAAAACCAGGCGAATGTTATGCAAAGGTTATTGTTCCTGCAAAATATGAAGTTAAAACTGAACAGGTTTTGGTTAAGCCTGAATCAGAGAAGATTGATGTGACTCCCGCCACCTTTGATACGGCAGAAAAAGAAGTTGTTGTTAAGGAGGGTTTTACCAAGCTAAAGGCAGTCCCTGCAAAATTCCGTACAGAAACAGAACAAATAGAAATTTCCCCAGCCAGTACAGCGTGGGTAACCAGCCTGGATAAAAAAGGCATTCCAGCTAGCCCGGCTCTACTGGCTGCTGCAAAAACCAATGGTGTGGACATTGAAGGCGCTGCTCCAGGCTCATGTTACAAAGAATATTTTGTGCCTGCAACCTATGAAACCACTGAAAAAGAAGTCTTAGTCAAAGAAGAATCTGAAGATATTAAGATCGCAGAAGCAAAGTTTGAAAAGGCGCCAGAAGCTGTTGTTGTCAAACAGGCAAGCAAGAAAAAAGTACTAAAGCCTGCAGAATATGAAGTCGTTGAAGAAAAAATTGAAATAGAACCTGCGAAAGCGGTTTGGAAAAAAGGTGACGGCCCAATTTCAAAGATTGATAACTCTACGGGTGAGATCATGTGTCTTGTCCAGGTTCCGGCAAAGTATAAGACGATTAAGAAAACGGTTCTTAAATCACCTGCAGTCATTGATCTTGTTGATACTCCTGAAGAGTCGAAAGAAATTACGGTAAGTAAATTAGTTAGTGATGCAACCGTTGATAAAGTCAAAATACCAGCAGAGTATAAAAAGGTTAAAATCACGAAAAAAGTTTCTGATGCAAAATTTATTTGGCGTGCAGCAGGTGTTGAGGGAGAAGGAAAATTCACGGGAAATCAGGTTTGTCTCAAAGAAATTCCTGCCAAATATGCAACTATCAAGAAGCTGGTTGTTGATTCGGCAGCATCGGTTGAGGAAGAAAAAGTTCCTCCCGTTAAAAAGGTTGTGAAAGTTGCCAAGGTGGCAACTGAGGCACAAGAGGTTCGCACCAAGATTCCTGCTGAGTACAAAACTGTTGAAAAACGCGCTAAAGTTTCTGATGAACGTCTGGAATGGCGTCGTGTGTTGTGTAAAACCAATATGGGTCCTGATATTAATAAGCGGATTCAGCAAGCACTTAAAGATGCCGGTGTTTACACAGGCAAGGTTGATGGTAATATTGGAAAAGGCACAATGAGTGCTGTTGAGCGTTTCCAGAAGGAAAATGACTTGCCTATAGGTGGCTTAACCATCAAGGTGTTGGAAAAGTTGGGTGTTATGTAATTACATTTCTTTTCGATAAAAAAAGGCCACAAATAAGTGGCCTTTTTTTATCCTTGCATTTACTCCTGATTGCTTTGGCGTGCGTAAAATTCAGTCATAAATCGATCAAACCTTTGTTGTTCAATCGCTTCACGAATATCACGCATTAACTCCTGGTAATAATACAGGTTGTGTACCGTATTGAGGTGGGCACCGAGCATTTCCTTGCATTTATCCAAATGGCGTAGGTAGGCGCGGGAAAAATTCTGGCAGGTGTAGCAACCACACTGTTCATCAATGGGTGCTGTGTCAAACTGGTGTTTGCTGTTTCTAATATTGAGTTTTCCGTTGCGGGTAAATATAAAGCCATTGCGCGCGTTTCGGGTCGGTATAACACAGTCGAACATATCAATGCCACGGCTTACCGATTCCACAATGTCCTCGGGTTTGCCTACGCCCATCAAGTAGCGCGGTTTATTGTGTGGTAACAAGGGGGTTGTTGTTTCAAGAACCTTGTCGCGTTCTTCTTTAGGCTCACCAACGGATAAGCCACCGATTGCGTAACCATCAAAACCTATTTTCATTAATTGTTGGGCGGATATTTCTCGTAAGTCTTCGTACATACCACCCTGAACGATACCAAATAAAGCGGAAGTGTTATTAGCATGAGCCTCTTTACTGCGTTTAGCCCAGCGCAATGAAAGCTCCATCGAGTCGCGTGCTTCAATCCGTGAAGCGGGATAAGGGGTGCACTCGTCAAAAATCATGACAATATCAGAACCTAACTCACGTTGAATCTGCATGGAATATTCAGGTGACAGGAGGATTTTATTGCCATTTACAGGAGATCGAAAATGTACGCCTTCTTCTGTGATTTTACGCATTTTGGCAAGTGAGAAAACCTGGAATCCACCAGAATCAGTCAATATGGGTTTATCCCAGTTCATAAAATCGTGTAAATCGCCGTGTTTTTGAATCACCTCTGTGCCGGGTCTTAACATCAAATGAAAGGTATTGCCTAAGAGTATTTCCGCGCCCAGCCCTGCAATTTCTTCGGGCCTCATGGTTTTTACTGTGCCATAGGTGCCAACAGGCATAAATGCAGGCGTTTGGATGGTTCCTCTGCTAAAAGTAAGTTGGGCGCGGCGCGCATGTCCATCAGTTTGAAATAATTCGAAATCCATTGAAAGGGCCTCTGATTCAGTGTGCATAAAATGCTTGGTTTTGGCATGGTGCAACTCGCTAAAGCGCATCGACATTATATCTTATCAGGAGCTTGTTTTATATTAGTATTTAACTATATGTTAAATAATTAATATATAAAACAATAACTTAGAAATATGTTTATTTGACAATAATCAATCGAATTGTCATTATAGGGACTCGTTTGTCGCTATTATCACAGGAATGGAAGAATACAATGTCTAAAATCACATTTAAGAAGTTTGGTTTAATTGCCGTAGCAAGTACAATTTTAACCATTGCATCATCATCAGCAATGGCAACAGAATACATGGATGCGAACTGGGCCAAGGCAGCCTGCAATGCATGGAATAAGAGTGCTACATTGACGAACCAGTTAGGTAGTAAAGGAGAGGCTAAGTGGATTGCTAATAATGCTGGCAGGGGGTACAAGCTGATTCAAATGTACCGTAGTAAATGTGGTGCCCAGAGTAAAGTGCAGCTGACGATTGCAGATAAAGGCGGTAAAGCCATGTGTATTTATGGTGGTAAGCCTGATGGCAAAAAAATGAATATGGCGGTTGATTACATCATGAATGCGACGGATAAAAACTGGACCTGTATGGGTAAAGGTTCATGGGGTTGTGGTGCCATGGGAGCCATGATGTCTGGAAAACTTAAATTCAGTGGTCCAAAGGTGGAAGCGATGAAAGTTATGACGCCTTTTGGTGCTTTCTTGAAATTAGCAGGTGCGGTTCCCGGTAATAAAGCGGCTTGCCCTGCAAAGTAGAAAATAAATTTTACCTGAATTTCTCAGTTAAGTAACACACGATAAGTGGTTAACTGAGGTTAAAAGTCACCAATTTTGGTGGCTTTTTTGTTTTGGTGCTGGCTAAAATTGATGCTTGTTGCATGCGTTCAGTGTGTTTTGCATTAGCATGGCAACTGTCATAGGGCCAACACCTCCGGGGACTGGTGTGATCCATGAGGCGCGTTCGGCCGCTTTGTCAAATTCTACATCACCTGCAAGTTTGCCATTTTCCATGCGATTAACACCAACGTCGATAACGGTTGCGCCCGGTTTTATCCAGTTGCCTTTTACCAGGCCTGCTTTTCCCACTGCGACGACGACAATATCTCCCTGGGCAACAAGCTCGGGTGTGTTTTTTGTAAAGCGGTGGCATACAGTTACTGTGCAGCCGGCCAATAAAAGCTCTAGCATCATGGGGCGGCCGACAATATTGGATGCGCCAACAATTACGGCATGTTTTCCGTAGAATGTTTCGTCAATGGATTCTAGCAGGCGCATCACGCCATAGGGCGTACAGGGGCGAAGCCCTGGGATACGCAAAGCCAGGCGGCCGATGTTGACCGGATGGAAGCCATCAACGTCCTTGTCAGGGTGAATCTGTTCGATTACCAGTGATGCATCAAGATGGTCAGGCAGGGGAAGTTGGACAAGAATTCCATCAATGTTTGCATCATTGTTTAATTCATCAATCAGGCTGACAAGTTCGTGCTGGGTTGTGTCCGTTGGTAGGTCGTAGGAACGTGACGTAATGCCGATCTCATCACAAGCTTTGCGTTTATGCCCAACATAGACTTCTGAGGCAGGGTCATTGCCAATAAGGATCACCGCGAGTCCAGGGGGGCGCTTTCCTTCTTTAATGCGTTTCTGTACTTGTTGTTTAACTTCTGCCCGAACCTGTGCAGAGACTTTTTTTCCATCAATGATTTTAGCAGTCATGGCTTCCTTTAAATAGTTACCGTTAATAGTGGTTGTCAGGCAAGTGGTATTTTCTCACGGCTATTACGCATGTGCCATAGCCTTATGGTAGACAGGATGATTATTTATCCTCGATAAATAAATCACAATTTATCGCGTCACAACGGCAGGTTTCGGCTTGACGAACCAAAAATAGATGCGTATTATTCGCGCTCTGCTGTTTAGGCGCAAGTTAATTTTTGATTGCTTGCTGTTGGAATATCAGTACCGTCGGGGTATAGCGCAGTCTGGTAGCGCGCCTGCTTTGGGTGCAGGATGTCGGGAGTTCGAATCTCTCTACCCCGACCATTTTTTACATATTTACATGACAAGCTTGGCAACCCTTCTGTGCGCCTGTAGCTCAACCGGATAGAGCAACGGCCTTCTAAGCCGTAGGTTGCAGGTTCGAGTCCTGCCAGGCGCGCCATTACTGGTGTATCAGGTTCATGTAATGTGTATACAATGGTGGGTATAGCTCAGTTGGTAGAGCCCCGGCTTGTGATGCCGGTCGTCGTGGGTTCGAGTCCCATTACCCACCCCAGATTGTTTGACTTGTCGCGCTACCAATGCTTTGTTGTTTTTGACTCAAAGCGATAAAGAAAATAGATAAGTCAAAATTCACCTTCAGGTTATACAAGCGCTTAAATGCCATGTATAATCGCGCTTTTTTGCGAAAGTGGCGGAATTGGTAGACGCGCTGGATTTAGGTTCCAGTGTCGCAAGACGTGAGAGTTCGAGTCTCTCCTTTCGCACCATTATTTAATTTTACATAGTTTATTTACATATTACCTCAGCTTGTGCCTCGTAAGATAAGTATTAACATATTGGTTAATGCAGGGCATCTCACTGAGAGAGGTTTAGTGCATGAAAGTTTCAATTGAATCCACCGGCAATATTGAGCGCAAGCTAAGTGTTGTTGTCCCATCCGAGCGTATTGATTCAGAAGTGGAAAAACGCTTGAAATCCATGAGAAGCAGAGTGAAGCTTGATGGTTTTCGTCCGGGTAAAGTGCCATTGAGTGTGGTTAGCCAGCAATATGGTGATTCTGTTTTTCAGGAAGTGGTGGGTGAAGTCATTCAATCAACTTTCTATGAGGCTGCTGAAAAGGAAAATGTCCGTGTAGCCGGCCTGCCAAATATTGAAGCAACCTCTATTGGAGCAGGTAAAGACCTGGAATATGTTGCAACCTTTGAAACTTATCCTGATTTTGACATCGCGGATGCGTCAAAAATCAAGCTGACCCGCCCGGTTGTTAAAGTTTCAGCAGCTGATGTTGATGCCATGATTGAGACTTTGCGTAAACAACAGCAAGGCTGGAAAGAAGTTAAACGTGCTGCAAAAAAGGGCGATTTGCTGACGGTTGATTTTGAAGGGAAGCTTGATGGCGAAACGTTTGAAGGTGGTTCTGCCGAAGATTTTTCTGTAGAACTGGGCGCTGGCCGTATGCTGGAAGGTTTTGAAAAGGCGTTAATCGGCATGAAGGCTGGTGAAGAAAAGGATGCTGATGTTACCTTCCCGGATGATTATCCTTCCGAGAACTTGAAAGGTAAAACAGTTGTTTTTGCCATGAAAGTAAAGACAGTGAGTGCGCCAGATTTACCAAAAGTTGATAAGGAATTCATTCAGAAATTCGGTGTAGAAGATGGTACCGAAAAGAGTTTTAAAGCAGAAATAAAAAATAACATGGAGCGCGAAGTAGAGCAGCGGGTTAAGTCGATTGTAAAACAGTCGGTGATGGAAGCTTTACATGATGCACATGAGGTTGACTTGCCAGGGTCACTTGTTAATGATGAAGTCAAACAAGTGCGTCAGGAAATGTCTGAAAATTCCCAGGGCGCTGATATGTCTTCATTGCCTGATGACATGTTCAAAGATCAGGCTGCTCGCCGTGTTAAACTGGGCTTGGTTGTCGGTGAGATTATTACAAAGAATAAACTGGAAAAAGATCAGGCGAAGGTTGATGAAATGCTTGAAAATCTTGCTTCAACCTATGAAGACCCTCAGGCATTGATTGAATATTACCGTGGTGACCAGAAGGCTATGCAAACCATTGAAGCGGCAGTTATGGAAGAAATGATTGTTGATTGGGTGGTAGGCCAGGCTAACGTTAAAGATGAGAAAATGACTTTCTCTGAGTTAATGAATCCAGAAACAAAAGCAGAGGCAAAGCCAAAAGCCAAGGCAAA
>CAZPEE010000003.1:0-10777 GCA_964585525.1 uncultured Cocleimonas sp. | reverse complement strand
CCAAGAAAGCTGCGGCAAAGAAAACCTCAGCAAAAAAGTAAGCGAATAGAAAGCATAAAAAGGTAAATGAAGAATATGTCAGAATCTAATCCATTTGATCCAAGCAATATGATTATTCATCCAACCGTTATTGAAACGGTTCGCGGCCAGGAACGTGGTTACGATATTTACTCACGCATGTTGATGGAGCGTGTTGTTTTCGTTATTGGCCAGGTTGAAGACCAAATGGCGACTTCCATTATGGCGCAGCTTTTATTTCTTGAGGCGGACAATTCAGAAAAAGATATCCACATGTATATTAACTCGCCGGGTGGCGTTGTGACTGCCGGAATGGCAATCTACGATACCATGCAATTTATCAAGCCTGAAGTCAGTACCTTGTGTGTAGGTCAGGCGGCAAGTATGGGGGCGGTATTATTAACAGGCGGGGCAAAAGGTAAGCGTTTTGCTTTGCCGCATTCCCGTGTAATGATCCATCAGCCACTGGGTGGCTTTCAGGGTCAGGCGTCGGATATTGATATCCATGCAAAAGAAATTTTGAAAATCAGGGAAGAATTAAACCGGGTTTTGGCGCGTCATTCAGGTCAGAATATAAAAACCATTGCAAAAGATACAGACCGTGATAATTTCATGGATGCGAAGGCTGCTAAAGAATATGGCTTGATTGATGAGGTTTTAGGTGTCAGGGAAAAATAACAACTGGCAAAGTAACTGTTTTTAGAAAGCCTGATTTTTATCGGGCTTTTTTCTTCCTTTTATTATACCTGAATCAGTGTCTTCACTACGGCACAGTACGTAAGCTCTAGATTCAGGTTATAGGTTTGACTTTGAGCATGCCTTTGGCGTGAAAGTTTTTGCATAAAGGTTTTAAAAGAATTTATTATGATTAATTGATATGCAGATCATTCTGCAAATGAAAGGACATACCTGGCCTGGATACGTACATCTATCGCTATAATGGCTTTTGGTTTTCTTATAGAAAAGTTTGAATTGTTTGTAACGCATCTTAGTAAAATAACGAGCGATACAAATGATTTTCAGTCATCGCCATTGGCCGAAATAGTTGGATTGGGTTTATTCCTTGTTGGAATATTAATTATAATTACCGCAACAATACGTTTTTTTAGGTATAAGTCATCCATAGAATCTAATGAGCCTATACTGTATGGTGTTAAGCACACCAATATTTTTCTTTCAGGGTTGTTAATATCAATGGCCTTATTTTTGTTATCTTACATCGCTTTTCAGATGTTTTTATAAGCTCGAAAGCTAATTGAAATAACGGCGTAAAACAAAGTAAATGCAATGATCTATTAATGGCCTGTTAATGATCCTCTTAATAGATCAGGCCAAGGCTCTTAAGCTGTCGCTAACCACGGGGCATAATCAATTTGTTAATGTGCATAGAATGAATAATATGGTGGGGCTTTCTAAAAAAAAATCCATGACTTTATCTGTTCTTACTGTACTTTTTGTTCAATTCGGATTAACTTTAGAGTCTAGGTATTAAAGTCAATAAAGAATGAGGTTTAGCAGATGAGTAAAAGTACAAAAGACGGTCAAGGTGGCAAAGGTGATGGCAAGCTGCTGTACTGTTCTTTTTGTGGAAAAAGCCAGCATGAAGTAAGGAAGTTGATTGCGGGTCCTTCTGTTTTTATCTGTGATGAATGCGTTGATTTATGTAACGACATTATTACAGAGGAATTGCAGGAAAAGACAGAAGATGAAAGCACACATCTGCCCATACCTAAAGAAATTAATCAATTCCTTGATGATTATGTAATCGATCAGGATACCGCGAAAAAGGTTCTCTCCGTTGCAGTTTATAATCACTATAAGCGAATGGAGGGTAACTCGGGTAAAAGTGGTAAAGATGAGATTGAACTTTCCAAAAGTAACATCTTGCTGATTGGCCCGACCGGTAGTGGTAAAACTCTCTTGGCAGAAACACTGGCGCGTATGCTGAATGTGCCGTTTACCATGGCTGATGCAACAACGCTTACCGAGGCAGGATATGTAGGTGAGGATGTTGAAAATATTATCCAGAAATTATTGCAAAAATGTGATTATGATGTTGCCAAGGCTGAGACCGGCATTGTCTATATTGACGAGATTGATAAGATTTCGCGTAAATCAGATAACCCGTCAATCACCCGCGATGTATCTGGCGAAGGTGTGCAACAGGCCTTGCTCAAATTGATCGAAGGAACCGTTGCTTCGGTTCCACCTCAAGGTGGCAGAAAACATCCTCAGCAAGATTTTTTACAAGTTGATACAAAAAATATCCTGTTTATCTGTGGCGGTGCATTTTCTGGTCTTGATAAGGTTGTTCTGGATAGGACGGCAAAAGGTAGTATTGGTTTTTCAGCAAAGGTAAAAGCCCCGGATGATAACCGTCAGTTTGGTGATGTTATTAAGGAGATTGAAGCGGAAGACCTGGTTAAATATGGCTTGATTCCCGAGTTTGTTGGACGCTTGCCTGTCATTGCAACGCTTGAAGAGCTGAATGAAGATGCACTGGTGCGAATCCTGACAGAGCCGAAAAATGCATTAACCAAACAATATGGCAAGCTTTTTGATATGGAAGGTGTTGAGATTGATTTCCGTGATGATGCCTTGCACGCGATTGCTAAAAAGGCAATGGAAAGAAAAACGGGTGCACGCGGATTACGTTCCATCATGGAAAAAATCTTGCTAGAGACGATGTATGATCTGCCTTCGGAAAAAAATGTCAGTAAAGTCGTTGTTGATGAAACGGTAGTGAATGGTGATGCCCAGCCTTATTTGATCTATGAAAATAAACAAATAAAGAAAAAGGCTTCGTCATCCAAGTAATACAATAAGTAGCAGCTTGGTGTTTTGAATTTTAAACCCCGTAGTTTTGCTATCGGGGTTTTTTATTTTTGGCTTGGTGGTTGTATAAAACCAAAAGCCTTGATTTTCGCTAAAGTGCCCTAAAATTCTTTAAAGCATCTTTAATGATAGAGATGTCCTTAAAAGAATTAACCAACTAAGTAAAGAGTAAAAGCATGACAACTGATATAGAGAATAAACAGCAATCCATTGATAAAATACCCGTATTAACGTTACGGGATGTGGTTGTCTATCCGCACATGGTTATTCCATTATTTGTTGGTAGGGAAAAGTCTATCAAGGCGCTTGATGAGGCTATGGAAAACGATAAGCAAGTATTGCTGGTTGCACAAAAGAGTGCCGAAGTTGATGAGCCAAGCCAGGATGATATTTACCAGATTGGAACCCTGGCAACTATTTTGCAATTATTAAAACTCCCAGACGGCACCTTAAAAGTACTGGTTGAAGGTGTGGAACGGGTTAATATTACTGCTTTACATACTGACGGTGATTATTTTACTGCAGATATTGGCCTGTTGCCGAAAGATGATGATTATGATGAGCGTAAAACAGAATTGCTGGCACGTGCTTTGGTTAATCTGTTTGATAAGTACGTCAACCTGAATAAAAAAATTCCACCTGAGATATTATCGTCTTTATCAGGGATTGATGAACCGGATCGTCTTGCCGATGCCATTGCAGCACACTTAGGGTTAAAGGTAACCGACAAGCAGGAAATCCTGGAAATCACGTCTATTAAAGATCGTTTAGAGCACCTGATCAAGATGGTCGAAGGTGAAATTGACCTGCTACAGGTTGAAAAACGTATTCGTGGCCGTGTTAAACAGCAAATGGATCGTAGTCAGCGAGAATATTATTTGAATGAGCAGATGAAGGCGATTCAAAAAGAGCTGGGCGATATGGAAGATGCGCCAGTAAACGAGCTTGATGAGCTTGAGCAAAAAATTGAAAAAGCCAAAATGCCCAAAGAAGCAAAAGAAAAGGCTCAGGAAGAATTAAAAAAGCTTAAAATGATGTCACCGATGTCAGCAGAAGCTACAGTGGTACGCAATTATGTTGACTGGATGGTGGGCTTGCCCTGGAGCAAAAAATCCAAGATATCTTCGGATCTTGCCAAAGCGCAAAAGATCCTCGATGAGGATCACTATGGCCTGGATGAAGTCAAGGAACGTATTGTCGAATACCTTGCGGTACAACAACGTGTAAAAAAATTAAAAGGGCCTATCATGTGTCTGGTTGGTCCTCCTGGTGTCGGTAAAACTTCATTGGGCAAATCGCTTGCACGTGCTACAGGCCGTAAATACACACGTATGGCTTTGGGTGGTGTACGTGATGAAGCCGAGATTCGTGGTCATCGACGTACTTATATTGGTGCCTTGCCGGGTAAAATCATTCAAAATATATCGCGTGTTAAAACACGTAACCCGCTGTTTTTGCTTGATGAAATAGATAAAATGGCGACTGATTTCCGTGGCGATCCTGCATCTGCGATGCTTGAGGTGCTTGATCCAGAACAGAACAATACGTTTGCAGACCATTATCTGGAAGTCGATTTTGACTTGTCCGATGTAATGTTTGTTGCAACCTCAAATAGCATGAATATTCCGGGGCCATTATTGGACCGTATGGAGATCATCCGTATCCCGGGTTATACCGAAGATGAAAAACTGAATATCGCACGTAATTATCTTTTGCCGAAACAAATGAAAGATAATGGTGTAAAAGAAGGTGAGTTGACAATGAGTGATTCCGCTATCCTTGCGATCATTCAGCACTATACACGCGAAGCTGGTGTGCGAAACCTGGATCGGGAAATATCCAAAATTTGTCGAAAGGTTATTCGTGAGCATTTGCTGGGGAAGAAAAGTAAAACTGCGGTAAGCGCACGTAATATTGCCAAATACCTGGGTGTGCAACGTTTTGATTATGGGCGAGCTGACAAGGAAAACCAGGTTGGACAAGTGACGGGGCTAGCTTGGACCTCAGTGGGCGGTGAATTGTTAACCATTGAGAGTGTTGTTGTTGCAGGGAATGGACATGTGAAAAGCACAGGTAGCCTTGGTAAAGTCATGCAGGAGTCTATTCAGGCTGCTGAAACCGTGGTTAAAAGTCGTGCAAGTACTTTAGGGATTACGCAAAAATTCTTGAAAAAGAAAAGTGTTCATATCCATGTTCCTGAGGGCGCTACACCAAAAGATGGCCCCAGTGCGGGTGTTGGGATGGTAACTGCGATAGTTTCCTCCATGACACAAATTCCGGTTAAGGCAGAGGTTGCCATGACTGGGGAGATTACCCTGCGGGGCGAAGTGTTACCCATTGGTGGTTTGAAGGAAAAATTGTTGGCGGCTCATCGTGGCGGTATTACAACGGTGTTGATTCCAAAAGAAAATGAAAAAGACCTGGCAGATGTGCCTGATAATGTAAAAAAAGGCCTGACCATTAAGTCTGTTAAGTGGATTGATGAAGTATTGGAATTTGCGCTGGAATCTATGCCAAAACCTTTGTTAGAAGAAGATGACCTGGATGAGGATGATAGTGATAACTCAACCCAAACCAGTGCAGAATCAGAAACGGAAGAAGGTGTACGTGCCCACTAAAAAGCCGGATAATAAATAATTTGTTGTTGATATAAATATTATTAATTTTCGCTTATGGTTTTTTTTGTGAGTTTTATACCCAGAAATCCATAAACTGAATTATGATATTTTCTGAGCCCTTATCTTATAAGGGCTTTTCGTTTTTTCCCCTTAACAAAAGTTCAAAATAATTTAAAAAATTAGTTAAAAATACCGCTGTTTTTGTTCCATGAATAAATATTGATAATAAAACTTCTTTTTTTGTTTATTTGTATTGAAACTTGGCTAAAGCGCTGGTATAAATGTCCGGCTTGCGGAGATGCCCCGGTTTAGGGCATTTTTTACTCCCTAATAAAAAACGTAAATAAAATTTTTTAACATCTCGTTCGTACATTAACGACAAATCTTATAAGGAAGGATTTATGAATAAATCGGAATTAATTGATGCAGTTGCTAGCAAGTCTGGTCTTACCAAAGCTGACACAGAACGCGCATTTAAAGGTTTCATTGAGACTATTACTGAAACCCTGAAAAATGGTGATCAGGTTACAATGATAGGTTTTGGAACATTCCTGGTTCGTGAGCGTAAAGCACGTACAGGGCGCAACCCTCGTACTGGTGAAACTATCCAGATTAAAGCAGCAAATAATCCTGCATTTAAGGCTGGTAAAGCGCTAAAAGATGCAGTAAACTAGCGCGCTTTCCGAGCCCAGGCAACTAGCTTGGCTGGTCTCAGATCCACTGTATAAAAACAGTGGGTGATTAGCTCAGTTGGTAGAGCGTCGCCCTTACAAGGCGAATGTCGGGAGTTCGAGCCTCTCATCACCCACCACTTTTTATCTTTTTTGATAATGGGTTTTTTAAAGCCTGTTATTGATCTAAGGAGCGGTAGTTCAGCTGGTTAGAATACCGGCCTGTCACGCCGGGGGTCGCGGGTTCGAGTCCCGTCCGCTCCGCCATATATAAAAGGATGTCATGCAAAGCATGACATCCTTTTTTTTGTCTTGAAAAATCATTATTCCAGTCCGTGTTGATGTAAAGATAACGATAGCGTAGTGTTCTAGTACTCCATCAAACCAAAATTGATGGAGTACTAGGCTTCTTATAGAGATTGATTAGGTGTTAAACGTGTTGAAGTTAAATATTTGCCTTTTTATTGGTTTTTGGGAAAGTTTCCAGAAGGTTGCCTGGCAGGTAGCTTTGTTTGCAGGGCGGGAAGGTTTCGGAAGCGTGGTCAGGAAAAAGCGCCCCGGCATATGTATTGCTTAAGAGATATACAGTTAAGTATTAAGAGATACATTCTTGAAAAATAAAACCTGAATAATGATCAATCTATATTAAATGAAATAATGATTTTATAGCGGGAGGCTGCTTTTTGATTGGGAAGTTCCATAGGGTAAATATGTTTTAAGTTAATGCATCAATCAGCTATATGTTAAATATGGTTTTTGGATTTTATGCCGTTTTGTTTTGTGATGTGTCTGACTAAATCACGCAGTATCAAGTAGATAGGTGGGATATAATTGGCTTTGGTTGATTCGGGTATTTGTGGGCCTGCTTAAAATGTACCGTGTGTTTATGGTTTTTATTAATCGTTAGTGTGTATTTCCTATTTGAAATAGGCTTGGCAACTGTGTAATCAAGGAGGAAATAAAAACAATATAGCTCATTCGTTAATAAAATATATTGATTGGATAAGATAAAAAACATGGTTTGACAAGATTGTATTGTTGCTCAGGAAATGATAAAAAGCCTTCTGAAAAATTGATACGGTTAATTCGGTATCCAGTTGAAAGTTTATTATCTTATTTTCTTAGGAGTCCAATAATGTTCACTACAAACCCATTCGCCAATCTGAATGCGGCATCCCCAGATTTATTTACGCCAGGATTAATGCAAGGCTTTGTTGTCTTGATGATCCTTTTTGTTATAGGCGGCACACTTTTTGATGTTTGGCATAAAAAGAGCGCTAAATATTTTGCCAAACAAGCAGAAGATGCCAAAAAGTTAGCTAAACGTGAAGTCAGTGGATCTGAGAAAAATGCTTTGCTGGTTAAAACGATTACCAATGAGGTTTTAACGTCATCAGAGTTTTCTAATCCGAAGCGCAGGCTTTCGCATTTGCTAACCATGTATGGATTTATTATCTTTGTTGTTACGACAGCCATTATGATCTTTGCCTATCCAACAACAACTGATACACCTGTTTTAGCGCTTTTGTGGCACTTGGGTGCGTTAATGCTTTGTGTGGGTGGTTACTGGTTCTGGTTTGCTATTCGTGTTGATGTTGCGGCTGAAGGTAAGCCCTGGTATAAAATTGCACCTCGTGCCGATATGTTTATTCTTTCATTACTGTCTACTTGTACCTTTGCCCTTCTTTGGTCATTAAGTGGCGGTGTTGGTATCTTCTTTGTTCTATTTATTCTTTCTGCTGTATTCCTCTTTGGTGGCGTAATCTGGTCTAAATTTGCACACATGTTCTTTAAGCCTGCAGCAGCTTACGATAAGAAAATTAAAGACGCAGATGGTAGTCGTGAAGGTCTTCCGGCTGACTATGATTTAAGCAGCAAAGAAGTCCAGGAAAAATTCCCTGATATTCCTACTTACATGGGTGAGAATCCACCTAAGATGGGTCCAGGTATTAGACGCGAGCCCGCTAGCCATTATTAATCAATGGTTTTAAGTTAAGAATTAAGTTTATTTTTAAAAAAATTATTTAGAGGATTTATTATGCCTACATATGTACATATGACCCGTTGTGACGGGTGTGGCGAATGTGTTGATATTTGTCCATCGGATATCATGCATATTGACAAAACTATTCGTCGTGCTTACAACATAGAACCCAATATGTGTTGGGAATGTTACTCTTGTGTAAAAGCTTGTCCACACCATGCGATTGATGTGCGTGGTTACGCTGACTTTACGCCATTGGGAAGTTCGGTTCGTGTCCATCGTGATGAAGAGAAAGGTGTTATTGCGTGGAGAATTATTTTCCGTAATGGGCAAAAGGATATGGAGTTGCTGGCGCCAATTACAACTAAACCATGGGGTACCGCTATACCGAATCTAAAAGCGATTGCGGAAGCAACAGATGAAATGCGTACTAGCCAGTATCTTTACAATGAGCCCAAGTATATTCGTCTGGATGATGGTGGTTTGCATACACTGGAATCAAATAAACTAGTAATGAGAGAAGGAGTGTACTACTAATGGCTTATAAAACGATTGTTGAAGACAATATTGATGTGCTTGTTGCAGGTGCTGGGCTAGGTGGTACAGGCGCGGCGTTTGAAGCAAGATACTGGGGCAAGGACAAGAAAATTGTTATTGCAGAAAAAGCAAATATTGATCGTTCTGGTGCGGTTGCACAAGGTCTATACGCGATTAACTGTTACATGGGTACGCGTTTCGGTGAAAATAACCCGGAAGACCATGTGCGTTATGCACGTATGGATTTGATGGGTATGGTGCGCGAAGATTTGCTGTTTGATATGGCTCGCCACGTGGATTCGGCTGTGCACCAGTTTGAAGAATGGGGCCTTCCAATTATGAAAGACCCTAAAACAGGTGCTTACCTGCGTGAAGGCCGCTGGCAGATTATGATTCATGGTGAATCTTACAAGCCTATTGTGGCAGAAGCGGCTAAAAAATCAGCTGACAAAGTGTTTAACCGTATTTGTGTTACACATCTTTTGATGGATGAAAGCCAGGAGAACCGTGTTGCTGGTGCCGTTGGTTTTAATGTGCGTACGGGTAATTACCATGTCTTTAAATCCAAAACGGTAATCGTCGGCGCTGGTGGTGCATCAAACATCTATAAGCCACGTTCAGTCGGTGAAGGTGCAGGTCGTGTTTGGTATGCACCATGGTCGTCAGGCTCTGCTTATGGCTTAATGATCGAAGCGGGCGCAAAGATGACTCAAATGGAGAACAAAATCGTTCTTGCGCGTTTTAAAGATGGTTATGGCCCGGTTGGCGCTTACTTCTTGCATCTTAAGACGTATACGCAAAACTGTGATGGTGAGGAATATGAGTCAAAGTGGTTCCCAGAGCTATCCAAGATGGTTGGTAAGGAATATCTGGATACAGAAGGTCAGCATTTATCTCATAAGCCAATTCCTACCTGTTTACGTAACCATGCATTCATTAATGAAGTTAACTCTGGTAAAGGCCCAATCCACATGGTTACCATGGAAGCTTTCCAGGATCCTCATCTTGAAGAAATCGGATGGCACAACTTCCTGGGTATGACGGTTGGTCAAGCCGTACTTTGGGCGTCAAATGATGTTGACCCAAAGGATGAAAACCCTGAGTTAACAACATCTGAACCTTATGTAATGGGTTCTCATGCAACAGGTTGTGGTGCATGGTGTTCTGGTCCCGAAGACCTGTCTCCTCCAGAGTACTTCTGGGGTTATAACCGTATGACTTCTGTGCACGGTTTATTTGGTTGTGGTGATGCTGTTGGTGGAACGCCGCACGCATTTTCGTCGGGTTCATTTACTGAAGGTCGTTTGGCGGCAAAAGCAGCTATTCAATATATCAATGATGGTAAGGCAAATGGAATCTCAGTAACCAATGCCCAGATTGATAAGCGCCGTGAAGAGATTTACAAGCCTTTAGAAACTTACAAGCTTTACCGTAACCACATTACTGCAGGTTCGGTAAATCCTTACTACATCAATCCAAGGCAGGGTCTTGATCGTTTGCAGAAAATGATGGATGAATACTGTGGTGGTGTTACAGTAAGTTATATGACTAATGAAAAATTGTTACATATTGGTCTTAAAAAGCTTGGTGTTCTTGCGGAAGATTGGGATGGTGGTATAGCCGCTGAAGATATTCATGAGTTATTACGTGCCTGGGAATTAAAGCACCGTATATTGACATCTGAATCCGTGATGCAGCATACTTTATTCCGTAAGGAAACCCGTTGGCCTGGTTATTACTATCGTGGTGACCATATGAAACTTAATGATAAAGAATGGCATGTATTAACTGTTTCGCATCGCGATCCTAAAACAGGAAAATACACAATGGAAAAAGCACCGCTTTATCATTTGATTGATGAAGCTGACGCAAAGCCAGAAAAGAAAGTAACTAAGAAGAAAGCGGCAAAATAAATCCTTATCGCACTTGCCCGGTGAAATATTTGGGCAAATTCTTCTTTAATTTATTGTAGTTAAAAGGCCAGCATTAATTTGCTGGTCTTTTTTTATCTTGGCTTGTTGTGTTTTGTTTTGTTCTTATAATAAGCGCGAAGGTTGTTAAGGAAACCCTGATCAAGTCCAATTATTTTTAGCTTGCTAAAACCGCCGTTATTT
>CAZPEE010000002.1:25021-32679 GCA_964585525.1 uncultured Cocleimonas sp. | reverse complement strand
AGGATACTAATTGATTTTTGCTATTGAAAATTGGCTGAAAGTATAGGGTAAACTGTGTTTTTTGTATTGCGACCTTAAGTTCACTGCTTAAGGTGTGTTTTTGATCAACAATTTGCTGCATTTTTTTGGAGAAAAAGGAATACTGGTCCCGCCCTTCCATTTTTGATCGATATAAAGCATTGTCGGCATGTTTTAGATGTTCTTCTGCTTTTAAGCTGCTATCTGTCATCAAACAAACACCAATACTATAGGTTAAAAAATGTTCCACACCACTTAATACACAGGCTTGTTTTGATTGTTCGATAATTCTTTCAGCGATTCGAGTCGCATATGTACTGGCTTGTTCATTGTCAGGGCCTAGTCCGGGTAATAAGATGACAAATTCATCACCCCCCAGTCTGGCGAGAATCGCATCATCTTTCTGGGAAATGGCTGACTGCAATTTTTCTGCCACGAAGATTAATGCCTTGTCTCCTTCGTTATGACCGAGTGAATCATTAATCGCTTTAAAATAATCAAGATCAATCAGCAATAACGCACAGATATTTTGGCTATGTTTGATGCTCTTGGTCGCTTCTTCAAGTTTTTCATAGAAGTATCGCCTGTTAAAAACACCCGTCAAAGCATCATAATATACGAGTTTAGCGACAGCCTGTTCAGCCTTTTCCCTGGAGGTAATTTCATTTTTAAGCCGTTTGATAACAACTTCCAGATTGTCACGAGCTTCTTTATCTGTTTTTATCAGTCTGTCAAGCTCAGATTCGACTGATAGTACTGAAGGCGCAATAAAGAACTCATCATAATCATCGCCCTTGGCAAGAAATTTCTTTTGTTCCGGCCAGCAATTCACCTTAAAGACTTTTTCACACCAGCCTGTTAGTTTCCCAGCGAGAAAATAGCTACCAATACAGATTTTTTCTTCTTTTTGACTGAGTGCTTCTGCCCCGTTATAAACCCTGAAACAGGCCGTTTTGGTTTCGTAGTCAATATTAATTAATTGACTTTTTCCCCAGTCACCTAATGTGGTTAGTTTTGCATGTTCAATCACGCCTTCTTCAAAGTTTTTATATTGAGAAATAATTGCCCAGTCATCCTCAATACTGTTTCTTCCTTCTTTTTGTAACACCAGCTGGATTCGGTCATCGTGCAATACTTGGCGCATCGCCTTTAGCATGCTCTTATAGGTTGAAGATAAAACCGCCGGTTGATTTAAAGGGTTATCTAGTGAGTTAGTTTTGCCTTTCTGATTGGGTTCTGTATTTAGCGGGGTGGTTTTTGTTGTTGGGGGCTTGGTACTCATTTATTGTTTGTCTCCATAGCGAAACTGATTTTGGTGATATTTTATTGATGAGTTTTTTATGTCACTAACCAGGGCGGTTACTATATCAAGAGAAAGCTTTCTTTAAGATGAACACAGGCTGAAAAAGACATATCTTAAACCCTCAAGGAGTTACTCCTAACATAGCAGTTCGTTTTTCTTTTTTCAGGTATTGCGTGATTTTTAAGGAGGCTCTGATCAAGCCTATTATTACTGGTTAAGCCCGAATATGATGATTTAGAGGCTCCCAGGATTTTACTGGGATTGACCATAGGTGTCGCTTATCGAAGAAAAATCAGATTATGTACTCTTTGAGTTCCGGTGTTATACTGCGCCGCGACGTACAATACGGAAGTCGTACAAACATGAGATGGATTGTTTTTTGGAACTTTGCATGGCAACAGCATTTACATCATCGGCTATATGTCTTGCATCTGGTTCCTTTCAGTAGGCTGTTTAAAGGCTTACTGTTGCTGGGTGTGGGCTCAACACTGGCATCATGTTCTCAAATTCAAGATTATAAAGAACAGTTTTTTAAACAAAAACCAGAAAAAGTGTTTCAATATGCTTATCAGGAACCTAAGCGCTCTCAGCTTGCCGGCACCTTTGCCAAGCAACTCGCATCAGGTAAACAAGGCTCACTGGTAAGCATCAGGCTTAGGGATAAAAGAACCGCCAGGGCGAAACTTGGTAGACAATATTTTTCCGCAAGTGGCTATAAATGTCGTAAATATATGCTGCAAGGCTCACCCCAGGCTCAAGCTGAATATGCATCTTGTCTGGTTAATGGCCGTTGGTTAGATGCTAGCCCGATCATAAATGATGTAAATTTCACACGGCATAACCCCCAAAACAGATGATCCTAGAAATCTAATGATTAAACTACTCACCTCGGTTCTATTTTGGTTGTTTTTTGTGCTTCCCCTCGGGTTGGGCATTACCTATTACTATAAATATGCCAGTAACCAGTATCAATCTTCAGCGCATTTTACCATTGAAGAGAATGGCAAGGTCTCTTTTGATCCACTTGGAGCCTTGACTGGCCTGGCAGGCCCTGTTCCTTCAACCCGTGATGCCTTGATCATAAAGGATTTTATTGAATCACGACAAGTTATCGAAGAAATTAAGCATCAAGTCGATATTAAAAAACTCTACGCTCGTAGCGATAAAGACTGGCTCTCTCGTTTGCCAGAAGATGCCAGCATCGAGGATATTGTTGAATATTGGCAGAAAAAAGTACGTGTCGATTTTGATACGACTTCTGGCATTACCAAGTTAAGTGTCATGGCGTTTGAGCCAGAAGATGCGGTAAAAATTATTAAATCCATCCTCCAGGTGAGTGAGAAGCTGGTTAATTCCTTATCAGAAAAAGCCCGTCAGGACACACTACAATTTGCCCAGAAAGAATTAGCAAAAGCTGAAAAAACATTAATAGACGTTCGAGCCAAAGTAACCCGTTTCCGCGAACAGCAAAAAGCGGTTAGCCCCGAGAAAAATATTGAAATGCAGGTGTCACTGGTTGCTTCACTTGAAGGGGAATTAGCCAAGGCAGAAGCAAATTTGCGTAGTATTAGAATGCGATTACAAGATAGCACGCCTAAAGTACGCGCAGCTTTTAACAGGGTGTCCTCATTAAAACAGCAAATACAAAAAGAAAAGGCACGTCTTTCTTATCGTAGCATGCGCAGTAAGAAAACACCCTCAAAAAGCCTTAGCAAGCTTATTGCAAAGCAGGAAGAGCTCTTGACAGAACAAGGCTTTGCAGAAAAAAAATATGAATCTGCGCTATTGCTTATGGAGCAGGCAAGCATAGACTCATCCAAACAACACCGTTATTTAACCGTCATTGTCCAACCCCAATTACCCGAAGAGGCAATTAAACCCAATCAGCCGCATGACTACATTGTGCTGTTTTTATCCTGTTTATTATTTTGGGGCATTTCCAGTTTGGTGATAGCCTCTATACGGGATCATGCGGGCTGGGTTTAACGGTTAATGATTAATATGAGTAATACAAGACAAATAAGATGAAAAAAACACTACATATATCTTTTACATCATGGCTTATTTTTTCAGGCGTTTTATTGTTGCTCCTGGTTAATCAGCCAGGTTTTTCGGCCGAACCGATTGCAAAAGGACATAGCAGGGCAAACATGCCTTTCGGTTCAAACCTGTTTTCAGGAAAATTTCAATCGCAAAGTAACGATGGGCTTGACCCAAACTATCGGCTAATCCCAGGTGATAAAGTCGCCTTGCATATGTGGGGGCAAGTCACCATTGATGAAATGCTCACCGTTGATGCCAAAGGTAATATATTTATTCCAGAAGTTGGCGAGGTTAAAGTCTCTGGTGCGCGTGCGGCTGAGCTTCCAACATTGGTGAAACGTAAAGTGTCAACAGTTTTCAAGCAAGGTGAAAATGTCTATGTAAATATCGTTACAGCGACTCCCATCAGTGTTTATGTTACGGGGCCGGTATTAAAACCTGGGCAATATTCCGGTATTGCATCAGAGAGCGTACTGTCTTTCTTACATAAAGCAGGTGGTATTGATGGCAAGCGTGGCAGCTACCGTGACATAAAAGTTTTACGGGGAAACCGCAAAATAGCGCAGTTTGATCTCTATCCTTTTCTGACCAGCGGGAAATTAAAACACATTAAATTTAGAGATGGTGATACCGTTGTTGTCGGAAAACTCGGTTCAACTATTTCGGTGAGTGGCGATAGCCGTAATCCCTTCCTGTTTGAGTTTTTGGGTCGTCAGATGACAGGACGCCAATTGATCCAGTATGCCCGGCCAGAAGCAAGAGTAACCAATGTGCAGGTTTCCGGTAGCAGAAACCGTAAGCCCTGGTCAGCCTATCTCCACTATAACCAGTTTTTAAATACGCGCCTGCTGGATGGTGACCGAGTTGTTTTCAAAACAGATGCACGTTCAGCAGTAACAACCATTCATGTGGAGGGTAGCTATTTAGGCAACTCTTACTACGAAGTGAAACGCGGTAGCCGCCTTAAAGAAGTGCTGGATTATATCGAGGTTGATCCTGAAGATGCCGATATCAAGAACATATACATAAAACGCAAAAGTGTCGCAGCCCAGCAGAAAAAGAACCTCAAAGAAAGCATTCAACGCATCCAGCGCAGTGTTTTATTGGTTCCTTCACAATCCACGGGAGAGGCGGCAATCCGGGGAGAGGAGGCCAAGCTGGTGTTAAAATATATTGAACTCGCAAGGGAGGCAGCCCCGGAAGGACGCGTGGTTGTCAGTGAGAACGGTAAGGTTGCCAATATCCGGCTGGAAAATAATGACGTGATTGTTATTCCTAAAAAGAGCGACATTGTTACCATTAGCGGTGAGGTGTTTATGCCCAAGGCCATGGTCTACGCCAGAAATGCCACAATTGAAGATTATATTGTCCGTGCAGGCGGTTATGCGCAGCGTGCCGATAGGCAACATATTGTCGTTATGCACCCTAATGGCAGAGTACAGATAGGCAGCAAGCAACGGGTTATGCCTGGCGATCAGATTATCGTATTCCCCAGGATTGATCAGAAGAACATGCAAAATGCCAGGGACTGGCTACAGGTACTTAGCCAGATTGCGGTTTCGGCCAGCGTTCTTGGATTCTAATTTATTCGTAAACCATGGAATTAATACAGGCACTTAATGTACAAAGCCGGGTCGTTTCAGCGCTGATATTGCGAGAAACGCGCTCACGCTATGGTAACAGCAAGCTAGGTTTTTTCTGGGCGCTGTTCGAACCATTTGCCCATATTGCAACCTTTATGTTGATTTTTACGGCAATGAGCCGTGCTGTCCCTGTTGGTGACAGCATGGGGGTATTTATCCTGACCGGTATTATCCCCTGGCTATTGTTTAGTAATATCGTCACCGCTGTCATGGGAGGCATAGAGGGCAACCAAAGCCTGTTAGGGTATCCCCAGGTAATGCCCATTGATATCACTATTTCGCGTATTATCCTGGAAGCAGCAACACTGGTCATTGTTTTCGTTTTCTTTCTGATTGTGTTTGTAAACCTTGGGTTTAAAATTGAAATTGATGACATGTTAAGCATGTTAAGTGCTGTCGGTGTTGTGATTATACTTGGTGCAGGTGTTGGTATGATTAACGCGGCAATCAAGTTTTATTACCCGTCTTACGCTAATATTTACAGCGCCTTTTCGCGCCCTTTTTATTTTATGTCAGGCATATTTTTTACCGCTGATTTTCTCTCGCCAGAACTGCTAAAGCTGATTGATTTTAATCCGGTTTTACACATTGTCGAATGGTTTCGCAGTGGCTTTTATACGAGTTTCAATAGTACTTTTTATGATGTTGGGTATACCATCACGGTGACATCGGTTATTTTTGTGATTGGTTTGATGGCCGAACGTGCTACGCGCAAAAGGGCACGGCAAATATGATTGAGTTCCGCAATGTTTACAAATCTTACAAATTAAAGAATAGCCATAAAATCATTCTTAAAGATATCAGCTTTAAATTTCCGGAAAAGAAAAATATTGGTGTGCTTGGTGTCAATGGTGCAGGTAAATCAACATTGTTGCGCCTCATCGCAGGAACCGAATTTCCTGATAGCGGAAAAATAATCCGTAGCGGTCATTATTCCTGGCCCCTGGGTTTTTCCGGCTCATTCCATCCGACCTTGACGGGCATTGAAAACCTGCGCTTTGCCTGTCGTATTTATGGCGCTGACATTAAAGAAGTCACGGAATATGTGGAAGCATTCTCTGAACTTGGCAGGTTTATTCATGAGCCCATAAAAACCTATTCATCTGGTATGCGTTCCCGCCTGGCTTTTGCACTCAGTATGGCGATTGATTTTGATGTTTATCTGGTTGATGAGATTATGGGAGTGGGCGATAAAGGCTTTCAGGATAAGTGCCGGGCAGCCTTTAAAGAAAAAAGTGAAAAATCCAGCATTATTATGGTGTCCCATGATATGAATACGATTCGAGATTATTCTGATGTTGCCCTGCTACTCACGGGAGAGCATTTAGAAATCCACGAAGATGTTGATAAAGCGATTGAAATGTATAATTCACTGACACACAAATCAGCGCCTGCTGCGGCGTAAAAACATCGCATCCCCGTAGCTGAAAAAGCGGTATTTTTCAGCGACCGCATGACGGTATGCGCTCATAATTGTCTCGTAACCACTAAAAGCCGAAACCAGCATGAGCAAGGTTGATTCAGGTAAATGAAAATTGGTGATCATGGCATCCACTACATTGAACTGGTAGCCTGGTGTGATAAATAAACGGGTGTCAGCAGAAAATGGTTTTAGCTCGCCATTTCCTGCTTGAGCAGCCGATTCAAGGCTTCTTACCGTTGTCGTCCCAACAGCTACCACCTTGCCACCACGGTTTTTACACGCGGTTACCGCATCACATACCGCCTGGCTCACTTCCACCCATTCGGCATGCATAATGTGCTCATGCAGGTTGTTCACACGAACTGGCTGAAAGGTTCCCGCCCCGACATGCAGGGTGACCTGTGCAGTTTCAACGCCCTTTTTTTGCAAAGACTGCAAACATTCATCCGTAAAATGCAGGCCAGCAGTAGGTGCTGCAACAGCACCGGGTTTTCTGGCAAAAACGGTCTGGTAACGCAGCCGGTCGATTTCCGTATCAGCACGTTCGATATAAGGTGGTAAAGGTATATGGCCGTGTTTTTCAAGCAGAGCTAATACATTTTGCTGGATATCGTTTTCCTTGGTTAGCGTGAAAGATACTTCGAATAAGGTATCATGTCGATGGAGTACGGTCGCTCTAATGCCTCCTTCAAGAAATAACACTCCCCCTGGTTTTGGTGATTTGTTTGCCCTCAGATGTGCTAAAACACGGTGCTCATCCAGCACCCGTTCGACCATTAACTCAACCTTTCCGCCGCTTTCTTTTTGGCCATACAAGCGAGCTGGAATGACTTTTGTATCATTAAAAACCAATAAGTCATTTGGTTTTATCAAATCAATCAGGTCATTAAAAAACCGGTCATGAAAGATGGCTGGCTCATTTTTCTTATCCCTGTTTTCAACAACAAGCAAACGGCTTGCACTACGCTTCGGTAGTACTTCCTGAGCAATTAACTCATTGGGGAGTTGATAATCAAAATCGCTGGTTTTCATGGATGGGATCATATCGGATAGCCAGGCAAAAATTAAGGACTGATGCATTTTCTAGTAGCAATACAATTTGGTGGTGATATACTTGCGCGCTCAAAATGCCAGCGTGTTGGAATTGGTAGACAAAGGGGATTCAAAATCCCCCGCCTTCGGGCGTGGCGGTTCGAGTCCGCCCGCTGGTACCATTTTTATTCTTTAA
>CAZPEE010000002.1:14193-24921 GCA_964585525.1 uncultured Cocleimonas sp. | reverse complement strand
TTAATTAGCCCTCAGTTTCTTTATCATTAACAGCAATAATATTGAGCAGGATCAATGGGTATTTATAGCGCCCACGTTAGAATGATCCAATTAAAAAACACTTTTATCCAGGAGGTAAAACAATGTTTGGAGAACAACACGATCTGCACCATGAATTTCCCGAGTATAATGAGCAGATTCATAAATTAAAAATGAATAATGGTCATTTCAAGCGGTTATTTGAGGAATATGACAATATTGCTCATGAAATGACACGCATTCAACAAAATATTGAAACGCCTTCGGATGATTTTATAGAGGATCTGAAAGTAAAACGTTTGCGTCTAAAGGATGAGTTATATTCAATGCTAAAAACAGCCTGAAAAAACGTATAAATAAAAAAAGCCGCAAACTCATTGAGGAAAGCGGCTTTTTTTGGGGCTTAATTTGTTAGGTGTGTCGTTATTTTTTTACCAACGCATCACGAATTTCTGTCAATAGTTCTTCCTGGGATGGCCCTGCTTCTTCTTTCTTTTTTCCTCGGGTGGCAATCTTGATAATGATAAAAACAACCAGCATGATAATTAAAAAATCGATAAAACTTTGAACAAATGCTCCCCATTTAAGTATTATGGGCTCAAGGCCTTTTTCTCCGCCCCCTGTTTCAGCTAACTTGTAGCCCAGATCAGAAAAATTAACTCCGCCCAGTGCAACGCCAATTGGTGGCATAATAACATCTTTAACCAATGACGAAATCAGTTTGCCTGATGCCACGCCAATGATGATGCCGGTTGCCATATCAATCAGGTTTCCGCCCAAAGCAAACTCTTTAAAATCTGATATCATTCCCATAACGCTCTCCTTAATGTTTTGTTAGTAAATACAAATAGATAGTATTCGATGATCCAAGTCATTGCAATCTATTGTTAGATTGATTAATCCACCTTTTAAGGAAATCCTGATTAAGTCGATTAGAATTCACGCAAGCTAAAAATAATTGGACTTGATCAGGGTTTCCTTTAACAATACTGTACATCATGCTTTACCGTTAGCCCGGATGTTTCATGAAGGGAATGGTTTTCTTCAAAACCCTTACTTGTTCTGTGCCGTAGTGGCGTCACGGGTTCAGGTTATCGTCTTTTTAGAAGAATAGCGCATTATTAGAGATGTCCTTTAAGCTTTCAACCGCTATAATGTGCAGATTGCTTTCAAATGAGATTACAAAATGATTATTGATAATATAACGCTTGGCGATGATGTTCCGAATGTCGTCAATGTTATCATAGAGATACCGGCTCAATCCTCACCTGTAAAATATGAGGTAGAGAAAGAAAGTGGGGCACTGGTTGTTGATCGCTTTATGTCAGCACCCATTTTTTACCCTGCCAACTATGGGTTTATTCCTCATACGCTAGCGGATGATGGTGATCCAATGGATGTTCTGGTAGTCACGCCCGTACCCCTGGTGCATCATTGTGTGATCCCATCCAGGCCTATTGGTATTTTAAATATGACAGATGAGGCTGGAACCGATGCTAAAATTCTGGCTGTTCCTGCCCATGGCCTGCACTCTGCTTCGGATCATATACAGTGCTATAAAGATTTACCGCCATTGTTAATTGAGCAAATTGAACACTTTTTTGAATATTATAAAGTGTTAGACAAAGACAAATGGGTTAAGCTGGATGGCTGGGACAGTGCGGCTACTGCAAAAAAAGCCATTCAAGAAAGCATTCAGATGTATAATGACAAACAATAAAGGCTAAAATCTGAATCCGTGACTTTAATGTGTACTCTGTCGCAGTAATGTCACAGGTTCAGATAAACTCAGATAAACAAAGGGGGCTCTCCAAAATTAAGTGGCGTTCCCCAAACACTTATTGCCGGGCTAAAACACAACGTTATAAATGGAAAAACGTGTTACTGTAAAAAGCGAACGAGATGAATACCGCTTATTCCGCTCGCGTGCGATTGTGGCTGCGGTTTTTGTATTTTCAGCACTGGCGCTGGTGGTTTTCCGGCTCGTTTTTTTGCAGGTTAATAATTATGAACACTACACAGAGCTTTCAAAACAAAACTACCAGAAACGCATCCCCATTCCTCCACCACGCGGACTGATTTATGATCGCCATGGGGTCGTACTGGCAGATAATCATGTAGAATATGTCCTGGAAGCAAAACGTGATGATGTTGAAAATATGGATGACTCGCTCAAGCGCTTAATGCAATTGCTTCCTATCACATCCCAGGATGTGGAAAAATTTCGGCAAAAATTACGGGTAAATACACGCTTTCAACCAGTCGTCTTGCGAAAAAATTTAACCGAAAAAGAGATTGCTGTTTTTTCTGTTAATCGTTCGCGTTTTCCAGGTTTTAAGATTAGCGTCCGCACCGAACGAAATTATCCACTGGGTTCTGTCGCCAGCCATGTCATAGGCTATGTTGGACGTATTGATAAGGACGATTTAACCAAGCTTGACAAAGATGAATATAAAGGCACAACACATATTGGTAAATCCGGTATCGAAAAATACTATGAATCCAGGCTCCATGGAAAAGCAGGCTATGAACTTACCGAGGTTGATGCGCATGGTAGGCCGCAGTTAATTCTTGATGAGAAGTCACCTATCGCGGGTGAAGATCTTTTCCTTACTATTGACCTTGAGTTACAACTAAAAGCAGAGGAACTGCTTAAAAAATATAATGGTGCAATGGTCGCTATCGACCCTCGAAATGGAGAGATACTCGCCATGGTAAGTGTTCCCACCTATGATCCCAACCTGTTCATAAACGGCATTTCCTATGCAAATTATAATGCCTTGCGTGATAACCCGAACCGTCCTCTTTATAATCGCGCCATTCAAGGGTCATACCCGCCTGGCTCAACAATCAAGCCAATGGCAGCTTTATCGGGCTTAAATGCTGGCGTTGTTACGCCAACAAGTACCATCTACGCAAAAGGTTTTTTTCAAATACCGGGTAACCGTCACCGCTTTCGTTGCTGGAAAAAATCAGGGCATGGACATATCAGCCTTAATCGGGCCATCTATCAATCCTGCGATGTCTATTTTTATGATCTTGCATTTCGCATGGGGATTAAGCGATATTCCAAGGCGATGGCACGTTTTGGTTTTGGCAAAAAAACAGGTATTGACCTCCCTCATGAAGGAAAAGCTTTAATGCCTACGCCCGAATGGAAAAGGAAACGTTTTAACAAATTCTGGTATCCGGGTGATACCGTCAATGTCGGGATTGGCCAGGGGTTCTTCACTGTCACACCACTTCAATTAGCACATGCAACGGCTACACTTGCCATGAAAGGACATGGCGTTCGACCCCATCTACTAAAATCTACCCGTGTATCACGCAACTTGCCTGAAAAACCACTATCAATCCAACGCCTGGAAACAATTGGTGTTAGCAAGCTACGATTCTGGGACGACGTCATCCGCGGCATGGACAATGTAGTGAATGGTGCGCACGGAACTGCGAGGCGCGCTGGGGCGGGAGCAAAATACCGTTTTGCTGGTAAAACAGGTACTGCACAGGTGTTCGGGATTGCGCAAAACAAATCCTACAATGCACATAAGTTGGCAAAAAAACTACACGACCACTCTTTGTTTATCGCCTTTGCACCTGTGCATAACCCCAAAATAGCGCTGGCAATCATTGCTGAGAATGCAGGTGGTGGCAGCAAGGTTGCCGCTCCCATGGCGCGTATTTTGTTAGATACTTATATGCTAAGCGATGAAGAAAAGGCCAAAATAAAAGAAAAAGAAGAGCAGAAAAATAAAGCTAAAAATAATGATAAAAACTCCAAAACTAAAAAGAAAAATACCAAAAAGAAAAGAAGGAACCGGTAATGAATAGGTACTCCGCACAACCTGCCAGTATCATCGCAACACTATTACGTTGGCTATCCGCCATAGACCTGGTGCTTGTCGTTACCTTAATTATGCTTATTGTACTCGGCAGTCTGACGCTTTTTAGTGCAACGGGTGAAAACGAAAAAATGATGAACAACCACCTGGTTCATCTCGCATTGGCAACCCTGATGATGCTACTGGCGAGCCAGATCCCAGGCCGTATGCTGAATCGCTGGTCCATCTGGATCTATGGCTTTGGTGTTTTTGTGCTGGTGTTGGTACTCATCCAGGGACACATGGGTAAAGGTGCGCAACGCTGGTTAGAGCTTGGTGGCCTGCGCTTCCAGCCATCGGAAGTCATGAAACTTGCTGTACCCATGATGGTTGCCAGTTATTTTTCAAAGAAAAACCTGCCGCCAACCTTTAAAGAGATATTTATCGCAAGCTTCATTGTTGTGATACCCATGTACCTTATCGTTAAACAACCTGATCTGGGTACCGCCCTGCTGGTTGGTAGTGCGGGTTTTTTTGTCATATATTTTGCAGGATTTCCCTGGAAATGGCTTGCCTGGATGACCTCGGTAACCGTTGGTGTGGCATTAATCGTGTATTTTTTTGAGCTGTATGAATATATTGGTTTACACGACTATCAACTCAAGCGCATAACCACCTTATTTGACCCCTCTGCTGACCGCCTTGGCTCTGGCTATCATATTATCCAATCAACTATCGCCATTGGTTCCGGCGGCGTATTTGGCAAAGGCTGGTTAAATGGTGATCAATCGCGGCTGGACTTTTTACCCGAGCGTCATACCGACTTTATTTTTGCTGTATTTGGCGAAGAATTTGGTTTGTTGGGGATTCTGATTTTGCTTTCACTTTACCTGTTTATTATTTGGCGAGGGCTCTATCTTGCAACCAAGGGGGAAGATACTTATGCGCGATTACTGGGTGGTAGTTTAAGTTTAACCTTTTTCATTTATTTGCTGGTAAACACCGGCATGGTGAGTGGGATTCTTCCTGTTGTCGGCGTGCCTTTGCCACTGGTAAGCTATGGTGGCACATCACTAGTGACATTAATGACTGCGTTTGGTTTGTTAATGGGGATGCGGCGACGCAAAAGAGGTTATAATAGAGAAATCTAGCGAAGATGTTTTCACTGAAAGCCAGGTGCAAGGGTCTCCTTACAAATACTTGGTAATTATAGTGTGCTTTGCTAATATAGTTGAAATAACTCATAAAAACAGCTATTTGTGTCATTATTTCGGTGCATATTCTGGCTAAGCAATGGAACTGCTTGAATAATTTAAAAAGGGGCTTAACACCATGAATAAAAAACAAAAAGGATTAAGGTTTCTGACGAGGAACGGTTTTTTACTAACTGCGCTGTTAATTTTAGCAGGCTATTTTACGATCAGTGGTTGCAGCCGCTATTATTATCCTGCACGCACCCAGCAACCACAACAACAGCCACGGCCACAGCCTGGTGCTCAGCAACCTGTACAGCGTCCGGTGACCCGTCCCCCGGTGCAACACCCTTCACGTCCCGTAAAACCCAGGCCGCCAGTAAAGCCACGCCCGCCTGTGCGAACAACGCCTCCAAGACGGCCGCCACCGGTTGCACAGGGTCGCGGTAGTTACATGGCTTATCCTGCCATGCAACAATTAATAGGGCGTATGACAGGCAAAGGCTTTAGCCGCAATTATCTAAACCGGTTATTTTCCGGCATTGAGCGTGATAACACTATCCTTGCCAAAGTAAAATCACCGGCTGAAGCCAAGCCGTGGCGATCATACCGGCCAATCTTTTTAACCGAGCAGCGTATTCAAAGTGGCGTTGGTTTTTGGCGGCGCTACGAAGGCGCATTAAATGCAGCAACACAACGTTTTGGTGTTGATCCTGAATATATTGTTGCCATCATTGGTGTAGAAACACTGTATGGGCGTAACACCGGGAAATATAACGTACTGCGTAGTTTAACCACGCTCGCCATGGACTTTCCGAAACGTTCAAAGTTTTATACCAGTGAACTGGAACAATTTTTACAACTATCCCGTGAAGAAAAACTCAACAACCCGGCATCTTTAAAAGGCTCTTACGCCGGCGCCATGGGTATGGGGCAATTTATCTCCAGCAGTTACCGCAACTTTGCCGTCGATTTTAACGGTGACAAGCATCGGGATTTATGGCATCCAGTGGACGCGATTGGCAGTGTTGCCAACTATTTTTCAAGGCATGGCTGGAAGCGTGGTGGCGATGTCGCTGTTCCTGCTCGAATAACAGGCACATCTTATGCTAGAATTGCACATACGGAAGCAAAAAAACCAATCTATTCACTTAGGCAGTTAGCACAATACGGAGTAACACCAGCACAGCCTATCCGCTCAACACGTGTCGACTTGTTACGGCTAATAGGAACTCGTAGTGATGAATACTGGGTAACGGGTGATAATTTTTATACCATTACGCGCTATAATCACAGTCCGAAATATGCCATGGCTGTTCACCAGTTAGCACAGGAAATCAAACGAAGAAAAACAGCAAAATAACGGGCAACTTTAGATTAACAAAGAAGGCAAAATATTTAAGCATTATCTAATTTAAACATTATCTTAATCAAAGGGGATGATAATGACAACGCAGCAAACAATCATCAGTGCCACTATGGTACTGATGGCTACGCTTACAGCATGTAGCCAGACACAAAGGCTGACCAAATTTGGGAGTCAAAATGAGGCTATCAAGGAAGATAGCTCATTGGTCGTGCCACCCTCTCTAAAAATGCCAGGTTCAACTAATCCTGGTAAGCAGAAAACTATAGTATCTACAAACCGTGCACGGATACCTTCAACAAATACAGCAACACAGGTGCCTGTAACACGCGGCGCAACCGTAGCAAAAACCATCTCAAGGCCAAACGCTAAAAATTACTATGTGGTTGTTGGCACCTACCCGAGTCAGCAAGAGGCAATGGATACCTTTATCCGCCTATCCTCAATTGGCTTGCCTAACTCAACCATGGAAACGCGTACCACAAAATCGGGGAAACGTTTGCATATGGTACGCCTAGGGCCTTTCAAGGATCAGGCAAAAATTGATAAGGTCAAAGATAGCTTGGTCAGTGATGGTTTGTCACAATTCAAAGTTGTCGCCGATTAGCCTCAACCCCTAGCATAATTACAGGAAAATACGTGAATCAATTGTTTCGTCATATCTGGGTGGTTGTATTAAGTAGCTGCCTGTTTTTAACCAGCATTAGCTACGCTGAAGATATTATCCCCAGTGCACCCGTCATCAACACCAACAGTTATTTGCTGGTTGATTTTCATAGTGGCGTTGAACTTGCCGGAAAAGACCCCGACAAACAAATCGAACCCGCGAGTATCACTAAACTGATGACCGCCTACATTACCTATCAAGAATTAAAAAAAGGTAATATCACACTAAAGGATAGGGTGCTGATTAGCGAAAAAGCATGGAAAATGGAAGGCTCCCGGATGTTTGTCGAGGCTGGCAAAAAAGTGCCTTTGAATCGTATTTTGCATGGATTAGTGATTCAGTCCGGCAACGATGCGGCTGTCGCATTGGCAGAGCATATTGCTGGTAGTGAGGCGACGTTTGTTGATAAAATGAATGCCGAAGCCAAACGCCTGGGGATGAATAATACCCATTTTGCCAACGCAACTGGCTGGCCCGATAAAAATCATTACACCACGGCCAGGGATATTGTTAAATTAACGCGTGCCGTCATTAAGGAATATCCAGAAAACTACAAGCTGCATTCGATAAAAGAATACAGCTACAACGGCATCAAGCAATACAATCGTAATAAGCTGTTATGGCGCGATAAGACGGTTGATGGAGTAAAAACAGGGCACACCGAATCTGCCGGCTACTGTCTGGTTTCCTCGGCAAAGCGAAACACCATGCGTTTAATTTCTGTGGTGCTGGGCGCTAAAAATGAAAAACTACGTGCTGATTATTCGCAGGAGTTACTCGAATATGGTTTCCGCTTTTTTGAAACGCATAAACTTTATGATGGCGGTTCGGTACTCGCAGAAGCCAGGGTCTGGAAAGGCAATAAAACGACCGTTCCTGCCGGTATTACGGATGATTTTTACGTTACCATCCAGAAAGGTCACTACAAACAGCTAAAAGGCTTAATGGAGCTTGATAAAAAACTCGATGCGCCGATCAAACGTGGCGATGTCGTTGGCAGGGCAATTATCAAAGATGGTAGCAAGGTTGTGCTAACACTGCCATTACTTGCACTTGATGCTGTTGATGAAGGTAGTTTCTGGACAAAAATGACCGATAGCGTTAAAAAACTCTTCTCTAATTAGCGCATCAATTAGACCGTCCGTTTGCTACAATAGTACGCATGAACGATGCAAAAAATAATTCAAAAGAAACTAGCGGAAAAACACCAGAAGAAACTTTAATAGCGTTTCCCTGCGAATTTCCGGTAAAAGTCATGGGTGCTGCAATACCCGAATTCCATAGCCGCGTCCAGGAAATTGCCAAACAGCACGACCCGGACTTCAATGAAGAGCAAACCAAAATACAAAACAGCAAAACGGGCAAGTATGTTAGTTTGACGCTCAATTTTCACGCTGAAAACAAACCACAGCTTGATGCCTTGTACAATGACCTGACACGTTGTGAGCTGGTACTTTGGGTCTTGTAACTGGATGGTTGAACATACCCCGCTGATCAGGAATATAGGTAAACAGGATTACCTGGTTACCTGGCAAGCGATGCAGCAATTTACCCAGAAACGCGATAGCGGGGCAGCCGATGAAATATGGCTAGTCGAACACCCGCCCGTATATACCCTGGGCAGAAATGGCAAGCAAGAACATTTGCTGCATAAAACTGATATACCTGTCATCAAGGTTGACCGCGGTGGGCAGATCACCTATCACGGCCCCGGACAGCTTGTAATCTATTGTTTAATAGACCTTCACAGGCGCAAACTTGGTGTGCGCCAATTTGTGACGATAATCGAAGACAGTATCGTTGAGTTACTTCATGAACATGGCATCTCCGCAAATAGCGATAAACAAGCGCCTGGAGTTTATGTTGCCGGAAAGAAAATTGCCGCGCTAGGCATTCGTGTTTCCAGGGGTTGTACTACTCATGGCCTAAGCCTTAATGTCGATATGGATTTAAGCCCTTTCCAGCACATAAATCCCTGTGGGTATGAAGGGCTTGAAATTACCCAATGCCGAGAACTTGGCATTAAAACATCCCGCGATACACTCAGTCATCAGCTCTGCCAAATCCTGATAAATAAAATCTGCAATTCCACCTAGTACTGCATCAAACCAATGTTGATGGATTACTAGCTATAAGAACAATTAAGATGATTTAAATCACAACATTTGGCATTATGCCTGACTTAATCACACACCATATTCAATACCGGGAATTTCATGAAATATTACACAAAAACCATCATTCAATTACTGGCAACCAGCGCCATTATTGTATCGGCATCATTGGGATACTCGGAAGGGTTATTGAGTAATATTTTAGGCTTTAAAGGTAATCCTGGTTTTAGCGCAATGCTGTCGCACGTACCTGCAAACACATCCTATTTATTAGCCAATAAAAAACCAATGCCTGATGATGTTATGGAGTTTCAACTGCAGCGCATGCAGCAGATTTTAAAATTGATACCGGATTCTCCGAAGGGAAAGAAAAAAAACCTCGACAAGGCCAGCATAAAGAAAACCAAAGCTGATACAAGCACGGAGGATAATACAGACAAGTCAGGACTATTTTTCAAAGCGTTGTTCGAAGATATCACAGGCAAATTGCAAAACAAAAAACTTGCAGAAACCGGCCTTTCTACCAAGGCGCATAGTATTATTTACGGCATTGATACATTGCCCGTATTTCGCTTAGAAATTGCCAGCAAAGATGCAATAATGGCGACGCTGAAACGTGCTGAAGAAAAATCCGGCTTCAAGCTTGAGCTTACCAAATGCGAAGAAACGGATTGTTTTGTCAATCAGGATAAAAAATCCGAAGCAGGTCTTGCCGTTCTTTTGTTAAACGACCATATCGCGTTCTCTGTTTTCCCTCCTGAAAAAAAACAAGCGATGCTTAAGCATCTTGCTGGAAAATCATTGCCAGAAAAATCCTATTCCGCCAAAAACTGGGATAAATTTCTGGACGAGAATAAATTCTCGGGCTATGGCGATGGTTTTATTAATTTACAAGCCCTGTATAAAAGGAACAAACCGTTAATCATTAACGGGCTACAGGAAAATGCACAGGCAAAAGTTGATAAAGAAACGATTGAAGGTTGCCTTGCGGTCGTTAAAGAGCATGTTGAGAATATGCCCGAAATATTGTTTGGCACCAAAGGCCTGGACACAAGCAAAGTGGACTATCAATTCGTTGTAAAAACATCTGCGCAAGTCAGCAGCGTGTTACACACCATTGCCAATAAAAATAATATAGCGAAACGCACTGGCAACCCCATTATGGATTTGGGGCTGAATATAAATTTCGCCAATCTTGGCAAAGCATTAACCCAGTACAGTAATTTCCTGGCGGCATCGGCTAAGAAAAACAAGTGTAAAGAAATTGACCCAATGAAGATACGCAAATCAGTGGGCGGCCTGATGATGGCAATGAATATGGGCCTGGGGCAATTAAAGTCTGTTTATTTTGCAGTTAATGACGTTGAACTGGATGATAAAATGCAACCCAAAAAAGTGGATGCTTTCATCTCAATTGGAACAGATGACCCTAACAGCCTGGTCGCAATGCTTGCAATGGTTAACCCGGCATTTGCAACACTTAAAGTACCTGACGATGGTTCTGCTGTAAAAATCCCCAAAGCGCTTATACCCAGTAAAGCCAGTAAAG
>CAZPEE010000002.1:0-14093 GCA_964585525.1 uncultured Cocleimonas sp. | reverse complement strand
GATGGTTCTGCTGTAAAAATCCCCAAAGCGCTTATACCCAGTAAAGCCAGTAAAGGTAACCCCGTGCCACCACTTTTTTTAAGCCGTGGCAAAAACACACTGAATCTCATGGTTGGCAATGACAAGCCCAGCCTGCTTGATTATAACGCTAACAAATCAGAAATCATGTCTTTTAGCATGGATGGTAAGCGTTATTATGAAAAACTGGGCGCAATTATGCAGGCGCTACCCGTATCCGGGGGCGAACAGGCAGGGCAAAAAGAAACGCTTGATTTAATTACATCAATGGGCAAGGTGTCTGGTCAATTTAAAGAAGAAATTTATGCAGATGAGCGTGGGCTGGTTGTTGATTATCACATTCATTATTAAGATGAATGTCACTGTTTCGGCATTTTTTGGCTTTCACCCAGGAAGCACCTATAAATAAAATGTGCTGCAGGGGCGGTGCTATTCAAATTGTTTGATAAGTGCCGATGTGTCTGCCCGTCCATAGCCCTTTTCCTGTAATTTTGCGTAACGTTCATCAATCAGCTTGCTTATAGGTAAATCAATGCCTAGCCTTTGTGCCTCTTCAAAACAAATGCCAAGGTCTTTGCGCATCCAGTCAATGGCAAAACCAAAATCAAATTCATTGTTCAGCATGGTTTCGGTGCGATTGACCATTTGCCAGGAGCTGGCTGCACCATGTTGTAAGGTATTGAGAATGGTTGTAGCATCAATACCTGAGGCTTTTGCCAGATTTAACCCCTCAGAAAGCCCTTGAAGGATGCCGGCAACACAGAGCTGGTTAACCATTTTGCAGGTTTGCCCAGAGCCTGAAGCGCCAACTAAGGTCACAGATTTTGCGTAGCAGTTGAGAATAGGGCATACCTCATCGAAGCTGTTTTGTGCTCCTCCTGCCATGATGGTAAGCATACCTTGTTCTGCTCCAGCCTGTCCCCCGGATACGGGAGCATCTATGAAGGCCAATCCTTTGTTTTTAGCCTGCCTGTCCAATTCCCTGGCAAGCTGCGCAGATGTTGTTGTATGGTCAACAAAGATACAGCCTGGCTTGGCTTTGTGCATCATGGCAGAATAGATTTCCCGCACATCATCGTCGTTACCCACACACGTGAGTACGATATCTGCGAGGGCGACTGCCTCAGTTAGTGTTTTAGCCACTTCCCCCGAATAGTGTGTTTGCCAGGTTTCCGCTTTTAAGCGATTGCGATTATAGACAGTAACGTGGTAATCATGTTGAGCGATATGCCCTGCCATAGGAAACCCCATCGTACCCAGGCCGATGAAGGAGACATATGGTTTGGTGTTGTGCTTTGTTATCATGTTCGTGGTGGAGAAATTGGATAATTGTATCTTAACGATAGCAGTTAATAAGCTGACTTTACACTCTGGTTATAATTCAAGCTAAAATTTACTTGCAAAATCATTAAGAAACACGTCAAATAGGCGAAGTAACCCTTCGAAAAAGAGAATGTATATATGACTAAGTTTTTACTTGGATTTTTTAGCTTTGGATGGTTAAGATGGCTGGATTTTTTGCCACCTTTATTGTTCCGTTTGTATCTTGCGCCGTTGTTCTGGGTATCTGGGCAGCAAAAACTAGGTTTATTCACTTCGCCGGATATGACGTGGTGGAACCCGCTAACCTGGATCAATACCGATACTTATAAAGCAAGCGCAGAAGCGATGAGTAGTATGCCTCTGGTTGGTTCGTTATCAGACATAATGCCCGGTCTTATCGGCGGTTTGGAAATTATAGCGGCCTTTTTTCTGTTAATCGGTTTTGCAGTTCGCTGGATTTCTTTGCCAATGCTGGCTTTGGTTGGTTTAACCGCATTGTCTGCCTTGCATGGCCAGGATATTGTTAGCGCCTTTAAGGACTTGCTGTTAAATCATGGCTACACAGACATGAGCACCTCCGGTTTTAGTAAAGCAGTGGTTTATTTCTTAATGCTGTTGGCATTGTTCTTCATGGGGGCCGGGCGTTTCTTTAGTGTTGACTGGTTCTTGCACCGTAGATTGCACCGGAAGATTTTGGCTAGCGATGCATCTGGGCAAAATGCGCACCAGGATCAGCATCGTGAAGAAGATCCATTTGACCTGGATAACACAACGGACGATAATTTATAAGAAGGTTTCAGCTGACATGTAGTCATTGATTTAAAGTTGATATAAAAAGGGATGCTTCGGCATCCCTTTTTATAATAGGTATATAACGGTTATCGTTTTAATAAAACATAAACGGCTCCTGCGCCACCATCCTTCGGTTTGGCAGAATGATAGGCGAGAACACGCTCATGTTCGCTTAGCCAATGGTTTACATGTGTTTTTAATACCGGTTTATTATTTCCAGAGCGATGCCCTTTGCCATGTATGATTCTTATACAACAGTTTTCAAATTGTACGGCTTCTTGCAAGTAATAAACCAGAATTTGTTTGGCTTGTTTGACTGTAGCACCATGCAGGTCAAGTTCATCAGAAATACGGTAAGCCCCGCTGCGTAATTTTTTAAACACACGTTTCTGGATACCCGTGCGACAAAAGCTTAAAATGTCTTCTGGAGCTACTTCTTCAACTTCAAGATTATCCGAGAGAGGATCAATGACTTCAAAATCATCCTGTTCGACGACTTTCCTGCGTTTTGCTGTGGGTTTATTGCTATCATGATGAACTTTATCATGTTTTAATGGCACAACATCAGACATGGCCTCGTTGAACATATTATGCTCATGCCTTTCACGGGCTCGCTGAAGTTGCATTTTTTCTGCGCTGGCCTTGTCAGCTTTTTTCTGCGCCAGCAATTGTTTTTTAATGCTTTTTAAGTCGAGTTTTGTCACAAATTAGTTTATTTGAAGTTGTCGGGTTTTAAACATAGCACATGAATATTTTATTAAGCAATGATGATGGCTTTATTGCGCCGGGCATTAACTACCTGCGCGATAGCCTGAGTAAGTTTGCGGATGTGCTGACAATTGCGCCAGATCGGGATAGAAGTGGCTCCAGCAACTCCCTGACGCTTGAAACACCGTTGCGTATTACCCAGCGAGGAGAGCAATTCTTTAGTGTTAATGGCACACCAACCGATTGTGTGCATCTAGCCTTGACAGGGTTATATGATGGTTATGAAAAAAAAGAACCGGATATTGTTATTTCTGGCATTAATGCCGGGGCAAACATGGGAGATGATGTCATTTATTCTGGTACGGTTGCAGCCGCGATGGAAGGGCGCAATCTGGGTTTGCCAGCCATAGCGGTTTCTATTGCATCGTATCAGCCGCAATATTTTTCATCTGCAGTAAAGGCTGTAGAGGCATTGTTGCACCATTTACCTAACTTCATACTAAATAACTCTGTTGCTAATACCGCCACAATCTTGAATATCAATGTCCCTGATATTCCCTGGAATGACATCAAGGGTTTTAAAAGCACGCGTCTTGGAAGAAGGCATAAGGCTGAGCCAGTTATTCGTACCACAGACCCTCGTGGTGATGAGATTTTCTGGGTTGGGCCTGTGGGCGAACAACAAGATGCAGGAGAGGAAACAGATTTTTATGCCGTTCAGCATGATTACATATCAGTAACGCCTATTCATATTGATTTGACCCAATATGCGGCGATGGATGCAACACGTGATTGGTTGGATAAACTATGAGCGAGTTAGATATTCAAGGTATTGGTATGACCTCGCAACGTACGCGAGACCGATTAATTGATCGTTTGCAACAAAAAGGGATCAAAAACCCTGATGTTTTACGCGTGATGCGTCTTGTGCCGCGTCATTTATTTGTGGATGAAGCCATGGCAAGCCGTTCCTACGAAGACTCGGCGCTGCCAATTGGGCATGGGCAGACAATATCACAGCCGTATATTGTTGCTCGCATGACTGAATTATTACTGGAGGGTGGCCAGGATAAAAATAACAAAGATGGGGGCTTCAAGGCTGAAAAGGTTCTTGAGGTAGGCACGGGTTCTGCTTATCAGGCGGCTGTTCTGGGTGGGCTGGTGAAAGAACTGCATACCGTGGAAACGATACCGGCACTTTATCGGCATTCCCGTGATATTTTGTATAAGCTGGGTTACCGTAATATTAGAACACACCTTGGCGATGGATCTTGGGGCTGGCCTGATGCGGCACCTTATGATGCGATTATTGTGACAGCCGCTGCAGGCGAAATCCCAAAAGCTTTAATACAGCAACTAAAAATAGGTGGGCGTATGGTTATACCTGTGGGCGATCAAAATGCTGAACAAATTTTACAGGTTGTGACACGAACGGATGGGAAAAACGTGAGCATAACGGAGCATGGTGCGGTGATTTTTGTACCGTTGGTGAGCCTGTCGCATGAACTATCCAGGCCAGACATACTAAAATGAATGATTATATTTACACAGTAATATTCAGCATGATGCCGATTGCTGAATTACGCGGCGGCATCCCCTATGCTTTGCTGCATGGCATACATCCAGTGACAGCATATTTAATCAGTTGCGCGGCTAATCTATTGGCTTTTCCAATTGTCTATTTTTTTATGGGTTTTTTTCATCACCAGTTTAATCGAATGGCTTGGTATTCCAGCCTGTTTGATAAAATCGTAATACGAACACGTAAAAAAGTAGGTGTAAATATTGATAAATGGGGGTTTTGGGGGTTAATGATTTTTGTGATGATTCCTTTGCCTGTAACGGGTGCTTACACGGGAAGCTTTGCTGCATGGATCTTTGGCATTAAAAAAAGGGAAGCTTTTCTGGCTGTCTCGCTCGGGGTAATGATTGCAGGGTTGATTGTTACTGCGGTCTATTTTTCTGGTGCAGGTTTATTTAGTTTGTTCATAAAGGAAATGTAATTAAAAATACCCTGGTCAAGCATTGTTGTTTGGTCGTGGTTTTGCAAACAGTTTTGTCAAACTGATGAGAAAATTAAAAAAAAAGTAACAAAAAGCAAAAAAAACCTTTAGAATTAGACTGTTTTGGCATATATGTAGCAAAGTGAATGTGTAATATGCTATAAATATGTATGAAAATATGCACTTGGAAGTTTCTAATAGCTTTTCTAAGTGTATGGGCTTATGAGTGGTTGGGACCATTCATTGAAAATTGGGGGTTATGGGCATAATTTGAATAGGTAAACCTTGTTCAATATATTGAGTCCGGCAGTTCTTGCCGTACTTTTTGCCAATACCTTGCAAAACTTTTTACAATTATGCTCTGCGCCTAATAGATTTTAGTCGTGGTGGATTAGTCTTATTTTAACCTGAATCAGGTTTAACTAATCATTATTGTGAAATTCTATAATGTGACGATTGAATGACTCGTTATAAATAGTTAAAAAAGGAATTAAGGTATTTTTATGGATAAGAAACTAGGATTTTTAATAGCATTTTCTGCTATCACGATGATAATGACCTCGGGTTGTTCATCTTTTAGGGGGGCAAGCCAAGGGGCTTATGGTTCTGATGATTATGGGGCGGGTTCTTCACAGACTACGAGAACTGGTCAAGTTTCTGGTTCTAGCCAGGTTAATAAGAGTGGTGGAAGCCGCAGAGGCTTATTTAGCCAGCAACGGGCATCAGCCCCAGCGACGTGTAAGCCTTGTGCATCATCATCGAGTTCACAGAATACATATACTTACAAACCTGCGCCAAAACCCAAAACAACTTATAGGCCTCCTGCCAAGACGGTCTATCGTGCTCCAGCCAGGCCAGCCGGGCAACATAGCCAGCAATGGTATGTAGATCGCTGGAAAAGACAGCAGCAACAACAACGCAAGCCTGCCTCTAGGTCTAATGTATCAACCTATTCTGGTTATGGCAGTGGTGGATATGACGCAGGTAGTAATAGTAGTAGCACTTATTATGATTACAGTTCGGCAAGTGGCGGCAATACCAGTAAACCCGTTGTGTCATCAAGTACTGCGACTAGCAATAAAAGTATCTATACCGGTAGTTACCAACAAAAAACGTATAAACCATACAACCCAAAAACCTATACCGGCGGAAGTTCTGCAACGACTTATTCTAGTGGAAGTACGACCACATCCTCTAGTGGCTCAAGTGGTAGCACTTATACGGTTAAAAAAGGCGACACCGTTTTTGAAATTATGCGGCAGACGGGTGTTTACTGGAAAGATATTATCCGTATCAATGGTTTAACACCACCTTATAATATTAATCCTGGACAGATTATTCGTTTGAAATAAGTATAAACCGACGGATCCAAGTTAAATAAAAAGCCCTCAGATGAGGGCTTTTTATTTTAAAATTTATCGTTATTTGCTAATTGCTGGTACTGGATTCGTATAGTCATGCAGGTCATCATAGGTGATCATTCCAATGTGCTTGTCAACGAGCCTGCCTTTGGGTGATATGATATAGGTTGTTGGTATGACATCTATAGCTCCAAAAGCAAGCAGGGTGCTATCCTGTGCAGGGACCAGCGGGTAGCTAAGGTTAAACTCTTTTTTAAATTTTAGTAATTCATCAGTAGGGTCGCCGCCTGTATCCATACCAAAAACAACAGCCGTGCTTTTGTTCTCGCGGGCAAAAATATCTATATCGGTCACCTCAACGCGGCAAGGAGGGCAATAAATTGCCCAGTAGTTAATGATAAGCCATTTTCCCCTGTATTGATTTAATTCCTGTCTTTTTCCTTGTATATCCAGAAAAGAAAAGTTTTTTACAATGTTCTGGGCTGGTTTTTTATTGTTTATTAGTGCTTTTTTGTCCCGTTTTTTTATAGTTTCCTGATAGTTAATCTCGGCCAAAATGCCGGATTCCTCTGCGCCGAAGAGCCCTGATGGTAAAAGCAGGGAAGAAAGAATAACTATTTTGATTGCTTTCATGGCTATATATTTTCTGTAAATTAGAGCGATGCTCTCTTAAGGAGACCCTGATCAAGTCCAATTATTTTTAGCTTGCCAAATCCGCCGATATTTTCCACGAAGATCGACGCAATAGAATAACTATTACGGCTCACTTCGTGAAAAATAGCGACAGATTTTTCTGCGCTAAATTCTAATCGACTTAATCAGGCTCTCCTTAAAAGAGTCTGTATTACAAGTTTGTCCTTGTGCCAACAAACAATTTGTATTTAGATGCCAGATGGCTAAACTGTGCATACCTTTAGAGCAGATGAGCATAAATCATGTCGAATGAAACTACAATTTACCATAATCCGCGTTGCTCCAAATCCAGGGCAGCACTTGAGTTATTAAATGAAAAAGGTGTAGATGTTTCCGTTGTTAAATATCTGGATACGCCGCCGGATAAAAAGACGCTGGAAAACATTCTTGAAATGTTGAATTTAGAGCCACGTGAGTTGATGCGTAAAGGAGAAAAAGAATATAAAGAAAACAACCTCGCCGATGAAAACCTAAGCAGGGATGAATTAATTGACGCGATGATTAAATATCCACGTTTGATTGAACGCCCTATCGTTGTTAAAGATGGAAAAGCAGCTATAGGTCGCCCCATCGAAAATGTGATTGATATTTTATAATTTAAAACGGGTATTTTAGGTATGAAACAAGTACTGGTTCTTTATTATTCCCGTCATGGCGCAACAGCTGAGATGGCAAGGTTAATTTCCAGGGGTGTAGAGCGAGTCAATGGTGTTGAAGCCGTGATTCGTACCGTGCCTGAAGTATCAGAAGTTTGTGAAGCAGTTGAAGCTACTGTCCCTGATAAGGGTGCTCCCTATGCCACTTTGGATGAGTTAACGTCCTGTGATGCGCTGGCGCTGGGTAGTCCAACCCGTTTTGGTAATATGGCTGCACCGCTTAAATATTTCCTCGAAAAAACCAGTGGACAATGGTTATCGGGTTCTCTTGTGGGTAAACCTGCTGGTGTTTTTACATCGACCTCAAGTTTACATGGCGGACAGGAGGCAACACTATTGAGTATGATGATCCCACTTATGCATCATGGTATGCTGATTTGTGGTTTGCCTTATACGGAATCAGAGTTATTAACAACACACAGTGGCGGGACACCTTATGGCCCATCACATGTGGCAGGTGCACAGAGCAATTTGCCTTTAACAGAGGAAGAAAAGTCCTTGTGCCAGGCATTTGGTAAACGTCTGGCGACACTTGCGAGTAAATTATAAATGGATATTACGTTTTTCTGGCGTACTTTGGCAGCCGTTGGAATAGTTGGTTTGCTAGTGTTGATTGTTCTCTGGAATGGTTGGTTTACCCCAGTTCAACAGTTTCCACGATCTATTGAAATAGCAATAATGTGTATTCCTTTATTGTTTTTTGTGCGCGGTATTTTACACGGGAAGCGCGATACCTTTATTGCAGCCACTTTGCTCTCGTTCCCATATGTATTAATAGGAATCTGGTACATCTTTTCGTCTCAGGAGTCTATCTATGGTTATCTTATGACGATACTGAGCTTGTGTTTGTTTTTTGGAAGTTTATTGAATGTTTGGGTGCTGGATAAGCGCTGGAAAGAACAAGAAAAAAATCACGAAAGTGAGTGATAACAGTTATTGCTCAAAAAGAACTTATAGCATCCTTGCTATGAGATAGTTCTGGTCGAATATGAAATATGAAGTGAAATAAGCGTGTTGTGTTATCGAGCGCCAAACCCTGTCATTATGGTATAAATTGTTTTGTATACGATTTTCATGTCCATCAAGAAGGACAGGTTGTTGATATATTCAAGATCATATTTTAACTTAACAATTGTGCCATTCTCATCATCAACATAGCCTTGTACGGTTTGGGCTAGTCCGGTAATACCGGGCGCAACGACATGACGGTCTGCATAGTTTGGGATAGTGCGGTTAAATTTTTCTACAAACTTAACTTGCTCGGGACGAGGGCCAATAATACTCATTTCACCCCTTAATACATTCCACAGTTGTGGGATTTCATCAATACGCATTTTGCGAATAACACGACCTACACGTGTCACGCGCGCATCGCCGTTTGAGGCAAACTGGGAACCTTCTTTTTCCGAATCTGTTGTCATGCTACGAAATTTAAGCATGTTAAAAGGTTTGCCAAATGTGCCGACACGTTGTTGCCAGAAAAAGACAGGGCCTTTGGATTCCAGTTTAATAAAAATAGCAGTTAAAACAACCACTGGGATAGTGATGGGTAAGGTCGCAACAATCAGCAAAAGATCCATTAAGCGTTTAACAGGCAAATAACCTGTTTTGGGAGGGATTGATTCAACATGTTCTCCAGAAAGCGGGTTTTGAAGTGCTAATTTAGGATTGCTCATTTTTTGCTCCATTTTCGTATTTGCTTCTAATTAAGTTGATACTATTTTTTGTATCACTGATTTTTTTATTATTTATCAGCGGCCTACCTTTCACTTGATCAAGACAAAAAGCAACGTTAAAAGTGGTTGTTGTATGGTTTGTGATGATCATTGTTCGTTAAGGTAATGTTAAGTTAGAAAAATACGATTAGCGATCACCCTCGGGATAAACGGTTGAAGTTTCCAGAAGAGGGTATGTTTGTTTTATATAAAATATAAAAAATCAGAATCTAATAGAAGATTTTAATTGGGGCTTTGGTTTCGAGGTCGGTCATTCTAGAAGAAATGCCGGTTAATTTCTAGGATACGGGGTGTATCTGTTTAATATTTGAACAGATTCCAGGGTTTTTGTGCCGTTTACCGCAATTAAGGCATGGATCAGAGAGAGGTCAATCCGGTTTATTGATATTTGTCAAACTTATGAAGTGTGTAAATTATTGCTAAAAGGTGAAGGCTCGGCGATTCCACTATTTGCCCCGATAGTAGTTTTTAGTCTTTTTTTGTGGTGTTTTTGGTTTGTTATTTTTAAGTGTTTTTTTAAAGGGCTTGTTTTTTTTATTTTTAAACTCATCCTGTGGAAGAAAATAATCTTCTTCCAGTGTCATATCAACGATTTGATAGAGCGAACGTAAGCCACGTATGGATAGTTCCCGGAATTGACCGGCACGCAGGGAGCGTTCCAGTGTGATATTACCATAGCGAATGCGTATCAGGCGGCTAACAGTTACACCCTGGGTTTCCCAAATGCGGCGAACTTCCCGGTTCCTACCTTCATGAAGCACGACGTGATACCATTTGTTTGCACCTTCGCCGCCTGCGAATTTGATGCGCGAAAATTTGGCTTCGCCATCCTCAAGCATAACGCCGCGAGTGAGATTGTTCAGTGCCTCATCGCTGACTTCGCCAAGGATGCGAACAGCATACTCGCGTTCTATTTCATAAGAAGGGTGCATTAGACGGTTTGCGAGCTCGCCATCGGTCGTAAACAGCAGTAATCCGTCCGTATTGATATCAAGCCTGCCAACCTGTATCCATCGCCCACTATTGAGTTCGGGTAGTTTTTCGAAAACAGTAGGGCGGCCTTCTGGGTCTTTACGCGTACATATTTCGCCTGCTTTTTTGTGATAAAGTAAAACGGTGGGTTTGGCTTTAAGTTTATTGGCTAGGTGTAATGTTTGTCCCCGCAGGATGATTTTATCATTTTCATCGACAGCCTGGCCGATGCTGGCGGTCTTTCCATTAACCGTGATTTCCCCTGCTTTTACCCAGCGTTCTATCTCTCTACGAGAGCCATACCCGGCGCGGGATAAAATCTTTTGGATGCGTTCGGTCATGGCTTTTGCTTATTTATGCAGGTTAATGTAATTAGATAGTAACTATTTATTAGCGTAATGCTGAGTAGTTACATTAAATATTGCTTAACATCATACAGAATAGGTAGTGGATGGTATATCATCTATTGCAACAGACAAAGGAGAAAATTATGGTAGCTAAAAATCTATCTGCAGTTAAAAAAGCAAACGTAAAGAAAGTTGCAACAAATAAACCACCTGAAACTCAATTAACAAAAGAACAGGCGGCAGAAAGACTGGTTGCACTTCAGGATGCCAATAAGGTCATGGATTCCAAAACCTTTACCTCGGCCAAAGAGTTGTTGCAAATTACCCATGCCAATGGTGAATATCCTTATTCTAAAAAAATGAAAACAGCTGAATATGAAAAAGAAAAGCGTTTATTGCAGATTGAGTTGTTAAAGGTGCAAAAGTGGTTAAAGGCAAAAAATAAAAAAATAGTCACTATTTTTGAAGGCCGGGATGCGGCGGGTAAGGGTGGAACAATCAAGCGATTTACTGAGCACTTAAACCCTCGTATTGCACGAGTCGTTGCCCTGGAAAAACCTACCGAAAGAGAGCTGGGTGAATGGTATTTCCAGCGCTATGTTAATCATCTGCCGACCAAAGGCGAAATGATCCTGTTTGACCGTTCCTGGTACAACCGTGCAGGTGTGGAAATTGTTATGGGTTTTTGTACCCGGCACCAGCATCTGGAGTATATGCGCCAGGCGCCTGTGTTTGAGCGTATGCTGGTGAATTCTGAAACGATTTTATTCAAATACTGGTTTTCAGTGACAAGGCAGGAGCAGTTACGCCGTTTTCATTCACGCAAGCATGATCCACTAAAGCAATGGAAACTAAGCCCTGTTGATGTTGAGTCACTGGATAAATGGGACGAATATACAAAAGCGCGTGAATCCATGTTTTTTAACACGGATACAGCAGATGCGCCCTGGACCGTCATCAAGTCAGATGATAAGAAACGTGCCCGCCTGGCTTGTATGCGCCATTTTTTGCATAACCTGGATTATGATGATAAGGATACCTCGGTCGTCTATATGCCAGATGAGTTAATTGCGGGTAGTGTTGAAAAAATGTACCCCGAAGAAGCTCAAAAATAATGACAATACAAGCGGCGAGATAGTACGGGTTTGCATATTATTCATTCTGGCGAGACGATTCATGCGAATTGGCGTGATTGGCAAAACTTACGTCAAGTATTTAAGTATTTAAAAGCCTATCGCGGCAGGGCTTTATTTGCCTTGCTATGCTTGATTTTGTCTAAATGGGCAAATGTTGCAGTCCCCGTTGTACTCAAAGAAATTATTGATAGTTTTGATGGCAAGCCAGCACAAACCCTGGTGTTGCCGGTTTCTTTGTTATTAGCCTATGGTGCTTTTCGTTTGTTGAGCGCTCTGTTCAATGAGCTTCGTGATACTGTTTTTGCGCGTGTCCGTTTTCATGCCATGCGGCAGCTTTCAAATCAGGTTTTACAACACTTACATCAGTTATCCCTGCGTTTTCATTTAGAGCGCAAGACCGGTGCGATTAGCCGGGATCTTGAACGCGGTACGCGTTCTGTCGGCTCTCTAATGAATTTTATGGTATTTAGCATCGTGCCGATTGTGGTGGAGTTTTCGTTGGTAGCCTTTATCCTGGCAAAACAATATGACTGGATTTTTGTTGTCACTACGTTTGCTACCGTTGCCGTATACATTGCCTTTACCTTACTGGTTACCGAGTGGCGTATGGAGCATCGCCATGCCATGAACCGTTATGACTCTGAATCCAATACACAAGCCTTTGATAGCCTGATAAATTACGAAACGGTTAAATATTTTAATAATGAGCCGCTTGAACTAAAGCGTTATGATGATATTTTGCAGCGCTGGGAAGAGTCTGCGGTAAAAAGTCAGGCAACCATGTCCTTACTCAATTTTGGACAGGCAACGATTATTGCGGTGGGTGTCACGCTCATCATGTTTCTTGCGGCGAATGGTGTTGTTAAGGGTAGCATGGGCATTGGTGACCTGGTGATGGTCAATGCATTCATGTTGCAATTATTCATACCGCTTAATTCATTGGGCATTATTTACCGGCAAATCAAGTACACACTGGCGGATATGGATCTGGTTTTCAAATTGTTGGCTAACAAGCCGGAAATTCAAGATCAAAAGGGCGCAGGGGCGTTAACTGTCGATAAAGGGGAAGTGGTTTTTGATCATGTTGATTTTTCCTATCAAAAAGAAAGGCCAATTTTAAAACAGGTTGATTTCAGGATTCCAGCGGGGAAAACCGTTGCCGTGGTTGGTTTAAGTGGCAGTGGTAAATCCACCCTGGTGCGTTTATTGTTCCGCTTTTATGATCTTGATGCCGGGCGTATTTTGATTGATGGGAAGGATATTCGTTATGTCACCCAGAATAGCCTAAGAAAAAATATCGGGATTGTGCCCCAGGATACGGTACTGTTTAATGAGTCCATTTTTTATAACATCCAATACGGGAATCTTGATGCGAGCGCAGAAGAAGTAAAGAAAGCAGCTAAAATGGCGCATATTTTTGATTTTATCGAAAGCCTGCCAGATGGCTGGGATACTATGGTTGGGGAGCGCGGCTTAAAGTTATCCGGCGGTGAAAAACAGCGTGTAGCAATTGCACGGACTATCCTGAAGAACCCGGCCATCCTGGTATTTGACGAAGCAACCTCTTCGCTTGATACCGCTACAGAGCAGGCAATCCAGAAAACCTTGCAACAGATATCCACGCAAACGACTACACTCATCATCGCACATCGTTTATCAACCGTCGTTGATGCAGATATGATCATCGTTATGGAAGCGGGCGAGATAAAGGAAAGGGGTACTCACTCAGCGCTCCTTAAAAGAAAAGGCAAGTACTGGTCCATGTGGGAACTACAGCGCAATCATAGCGAGAGCGGGAAATAGGTAAAAATCGGCTTTATTTAATAGGGATACAATGCAGCACAATTGTGGTGCATAAATTTCAGTATGTGCCTTGTTGAGGGGCGGTTTGTCTTTTGTCCTATTTCCAGTATTAATATTTCAGTAGCCTTTTCTATTTTGATTTCATTTTTTTACCTTATAACAGCAAAGGCTAATAGATAATGCCGGTGTATTAGCATACAATAATTTACCAATATTGATTGGCATGCTTATTGCTATGTTAATAATGATTAATCCAATTTGGAGTTATTGGGTGCTTGTATGTAACCAATACGTTCTTATTTTTTATTTATACATTATACGGAGTGAATGATGAAAAAGACTTTAATATCCTCAGCGATTGCTGTTTCTACTTTAATGGCGCTAACGACAACAACAGCTTTTGCTGGCGGAAGTGCAAATATTGGTGTAGGTAGTAACTACATCTGGCGTGGTGTTACGCAATCTGGTGATGATTCTGCTATTTCCGGTGGGCTGGACTATGATTTTGGTAATGGCCTTTCAGTTGGAACGTGGACTTCTAGCTT
>CAZPEE010000001.1:7049-64550 GCA_964585525.1 uncultured Cocleimonas sp. | reverse complement strand
TTAAAGAAAATAGAGCCTTCCTTATTTTTGTGGCTTTTTTATTCATTTTCCGTGGCGCAATTGCTGATTGGCATCCTGTGCCAACCGGTTCCATGAAACCCACCATTCTGGAGGGCGATGTGGTTTGGGAAAATAAGCTGGCTTACGATTTACAGATTCCATTCACCGATATATCGCTGGTTCGGCTGGGTGAGCCTAAACGTGGCGATATTATTGTGTTTACCTCAGCTGCGGCAAAAAAACGCATGATTAAACGACTGGTTGGCTTGCCAGGAGAAACCATCGAAGTCAAAAACAACCTGCTTTATATCAATGGCGTAAAGTCTGAATATAGCCATCCAAAAGATCAAACACTGGAACCCAAACGTCCCATTGATAAAGAAACTGATGGTATTTACGCGATGGAGTCGCGGACAGACCTTAAACCACATATTGTCCAGGTAAAACCACACTTTGCCAACTTCAATCCATTAAGAAATTATCCGCCACAAGAACAGCTCGGTTACCCTTGTCTCACTGATATGAATCGACCTATAAAAATACCTGAAGACCATTATTTTGTCATGGGCGATAATCGGGACAACAGCGCGGACTCCCGTTGCTACGGTTTTATTCCACGCTCTGAAATTCGTGGTCATGCAACCAGTACCGTGATGTCTGTTATTACCAAAAAAAGCTGGGCAATCTGGAACTGGCGTTTTCGTCCTGAACGGTTTTTTGATTCACTCAAATAAGTGTTTTCTGTAACCAGTTGGAAATATCGCGAATTTCCTCAGCACAAAGCGCATGCTCCATCGGATAATGATGCGCTTCTACATCAAACCCTTTTTCCTTAAGTTTAGGCACATAATCGTGCCAGCTTGCAAACGGAATAACAGGATCTTGTTCACCGTGTGCCGCAAAGATTGGCAAACCGTGCTGGGCTGAATGCATTTCTTTTTCTAATAAATCCTTGCCAAAAGGAAGATAGGTTGAGAGTGCCATAATGCCCGCAAGCCTTTGCGGATAACGCAAACCACATTGCAACGCAATAACACCACCTTGTGAAAAACCAGCCAGCAAGATGTTTTTAGCAAGCGTTCCATTATTAATTTCCTGGTTAATTAAGTCGTTAACCTCGGCAACACTTTTTAAAATATCGTCTTTTTTGGCGGTTTTATCTGCATCCAAAGATAACAAATCATACCAGGCGCGCATTTCATAACCGTTATTAACCGTAACCGGACGGACTGGCGCATGCGGAAAAATAAATTTTACTGCCAGTGAGTCAGGCAATGTTAATTCTGGAACCAGAGGCACAAAATCATGCCCGTCAGCACCCAGGCCATGTAACCAGATGATGGTGAAATCATTGTTATCAGCTGTTTTAACTATTTCGGCAGGTAATGTCATTATTTTTTTGCCTCCTGTTATCAGGTGTCGGTATTACCCAGTTCTTTTAACTTACGTGTCAAGGTGTTGCGACCCCAGCCTAACAATTCTGCCGCATCTTTTTTACGGCCGCCCGTTTGTTGCAGGGCAGCATTTAGGGCAATGCGTTCAAATTCCGGTGTTAATTCATCAAGGATTCGGACATCACCCTGCATCAGGCGTTGTGTAATATTTTTGCTTAAAAGCTGTTGCCAATCATTATGTTTGTTTTTGCCCGTGTCCGTCTGAGTATGTAAATCTGATGGTAGGTCATCCATGGTTATTTCGCGCCCTGTAGCCATTACCATAAGCCAGCGGCTGATATTTTCCAGTTGCCGCACATTGCCAGGCCAGGTAAGTTTGAGCAAAAAATCACGGACCTGTTGATTAAGCTTTTTAGGCTCCAGTTGCATTTCATCCGCAGCTTGTTGTAAAAAATGTTCCAGCAAAATGATAATATCTTCACCGCGTTCCCTAAGGGCAGGGATATGAACGCGGATAACATTCAGCCGATGAAACAAGTCTTCACGAAATACACCTTTTTTTACGTGTTTTTCCAGATCCTGATGGGTTGCCGCAACCACCCTCACATCGACTTTCACCGGGCGTGTCCCTCCGACCCGGTAAAACTCACCATCTGCCAGCACACGCAACAAACGGGTTTGTAATTCTGCCGGCATATCACCAATTTCATCAAGGAACAGTGTGCCACCATTCGCCTGTTCAAAACGCCCCTTGCGTTGCGCCTGAGCGCCGGTAAATGCACCTTTTTCGTGACCAAAAAGTTCGGATTCCAACAAGTCTTTGGGTATTGCTGCTGTGTTAATGGCAATAAATGGCTGACCGGCACGGGGGCTATGCCGGTGCAGTGCTTTGGCAACCAACTCTTTACCTGTGCCTGATTCACCCGTAACCAGCACCGAAAGGCTGGTTTTGCTTAAGCGCCCGATGGTACGAAACATCTCCTGCATGGCAGTGGATTTTCCGATAATTTCCTGCTGGCTGATGGTTTCATCAGAAACGTTTTTTTCTACATCCGGTTCACTTGCTGAATAAGTGGAGCCTTTTTCTTTATTCTGACGTGTTACATCGCAAGCGCGTTTAACCAGCGCAATAGCTTCATTGACATCAAAAGGCTTTGGCAGGTATTCAAACGCACCACTTTCGTAGGCAGACATTGCACTATCCATATCCGAATGCGCTGTCATGATGATGACAGGCAGACCTGGCTGATTAGACTGTACTTTTTTTAACAGTTCAAAGCCATCCATATCCGGCATACGAATATCGCTAATAATGGCTTCGGGTTGTTCTTCCGGGGTAGCTGACTGTAAAGCAAACAGTAAATCACTGGGATGCTCAAAAGAACGTACTTCCATTTGCGCTTTTTCCAGGGCACGTTGCAATACCCAGCGGATCGACTGGTCATCATCAACGATCCATATTTTTTCAGTCATCTAGTTCTCCGCAGTTTTTTGACGAATGGGCAGCAATAAAATAAAACGTGTTTTGCCCTCTTCGGATTCAAACTCAATTACGCCATGATGCTTGTTGGCAATTGACTGGGCGATGGATAACCCCAGCCCAGTCCCTTCTGCCGAGCCACTAATCATGGGATAAAACAGTTTGTCCTGAATCGCTTCTGGAACACCTTGACCATCGTCAATCACTTCCAGGCGCAAGGCGAGGCGATGGGTCACCTGGTTAATCGTATAGTTGCGTAAAACACGGGTGCGAAACAGTATATTGCCTTCTTCACCCACCGCTTTAATCGCATTACCAACGATATTCAGGACTACCTGAATCAGTTTGTCACGGTCGGCATGCAGGTCTGGAATGCTTGGGTCATAATCAAAGCGTAAATTCACGCCTTTGGGGATATCGGCACTGATTAATTTGCGCACCCTTTCCAGCACTTCATGAATATTGATCTCTTCGTAGTTAATGGGTTCTCGGGAACCAAGCATGCGATCAACCAGCGTTTGTAAACGATCTGCTTCTGAAATGATAATGTGCGTATATTCTTTGAGTGCTTCGCTTTCAAGCTCGGCCTCCAGCAATTGTGCTGCACCACGCAAACCGCCCAGCGGGTTTTTTATTTCATGCGCCATGCCACGGACTAGCGTCTGGGTGGCTTCCTGCTGGGCAAGTAATTGTTCTTCGCGTGAAATGCGTAATTGATGGTCAACCCGGTGCAACTCCAGCACAATACCCTGTAATTTCCCTTTTTTAAACAAGGGGCTTGCATTGCAGTCGGCAGTAATACTTTCGTAATGTTTTCCCTGCAAGCGGCATTCGCGTAGCGTTTGCGGCTCCTTATTATCAATCACATATTGCAAATGTTGCTTGACGATATTTTCTTTCAGTAAAGACGAATAAGGCCTTCCCACGACACGCGCCCGGCTTTGTCCGAATAAATTTTCTGCTGAAGCGTTCATATGCATGATTTTTAGAGATGTATCTAAAACAATCACAGCAGTGCTTAGCGCATCACTTATGGTATCGGAGAAAATGGTATTTTTCTGGCGGATTTTATCTGGCATCTTGGTTATTCTCTGCAAGCTTCATGCCTACTTTGGTCACTCCATATATTATTTTCAATAGACACAGAACCCTTTTTAATCAACGGCTGCTGTTTTTAAAGCCTAAAATAGTTGCACCATAAAAGTTCGCACGCATCTTAATTATGCACTATTATTGTGCAGGATCAAGATGGCTCCCATCATAATCCCAATAAAACAGCCTTTTCTACTCGAAATGCAAGCATTCCGATTGTTGGCACATAACTTGCGTTAAAACGTTTAGCAATAACGCTTGTGCCGGAAATACCCCCGTATTCCCGGATATTATTATTTATTAGAAGGAGAAGACTGCAATGAAATTAGTCACTGCAATTGTAAAGCCTTTCAAGCTCGATGATGTGCGTGAAGCATTATCCGAGATTGGTGTTGCGGGTATTACCGTAACAGAGGTTAAAGGATTTGGTCGCCAGAAAGGTCATACAGAGTTATACCGTGGCGCTGAATATGTCGTGGATTTCCTGCCTAAAGTCAAAATTGAAGCGGCTGTAGCCGGTGATATTGTTGACCAGGTAACTGAGGCAATTATCAAGGCCGCCAATACCGGCAAAATTGGTGATGGCAAAATTTTTGTATCTGAAATTGAGCAGACTATCCGTATCCGTACGGGTGAGACTGGCCCAGAAGCACTTTAAAGGAGAGCCAAGTAATGGAAAATAATATATTTGAATTGCAATATGCAATGGATACCTTTTACTTTTTGGTCATGGGTGCGCTGGTTATGTGGATGGCGGCTGGCTTCTCCATGTTAGAAGCCGGTTTGGTTCGTTCTAAAAGTACCACAGAAATCCTCACCAAAAATATTTCGCTGTATGCGATTGCCTGTACGGCTTATCTTGTTGTCGGTTACTACATTATGTACGACGGCGATTTATTCCTGGCAAATATCGCGCTGGATGGTGCAAAAGATGCTGATGGCATGACTGCTGCGGTTTTAAAAGAATTTGCTGACCGCAAAGAGTTTACGGGTGATTCTGTTTACTCAAATGCATCCGACTTCTTCTTCCAGGTGGTTTTTGTTGCCACTGCAATGTCTATCGTATCCGGTGCGGTTGCCGAGCGTATGAAACTTTGGTCTTTCTTGTTGTTCGCCATTGTGATGACGGCTTTCATCTACCCCATGGAAGGTTCCTGGACCTGGGGCGGAAAATCCGTATTTGGTCTGTTTAGCCTGGGCGATGATTTCGGTTTCTCTGACTTTGCAGGTTCCGGCATCGTACATATGGCCGGTGCTGCTGCGGCATTAGCGGGTGTATTACTGCTAGGTGCCCGTAAAGGTAAATACGGCTCTGATGGCTCAATCAACCCAATTCCAGGTGCAAACCTACCGCTAGCAACACTGGGTACATTTATCCTCTGGATGGGCTGGTTCGGCTTTAATGGTGGTTCGGTTTTAAAATTAGGCGACATCGCTAATGCAAACTCTGTTGCCATGGTGTTCTTGAATACCAATGCTGCCGCAGCAGGTGGCGTTATCGTGGCACTGATCGTTGCACGCTTATTATTTGGCAAGGCTGATTTGACGATGGCACTTAACGGCGCTTTAGCCGGTCTTGTTGCTATTACAGCTGAACCATCAACACCTACACCGCTGATGGCAACTATCATTGGTGGTATCGGTGGACTAATCGTTGTGTTCTCTATCCTGTTCTTTGATAAGATCAAGATTGATGATCCGGTTGGTGCAATCTCGGTTCACGGCGTAGTTGGTTTCTGGGGTCTTATGGCCGTACCGTTAACTAACCCTGAAACAAACTTTGTCGGTCAGTTGGTTGGTGCTGCAACTATCTTTGTCTGGGTATTTGTTGCTTCAATAATCACCTGGATGATTATCAAAGTGATCTTCGGCATCCGTGTTTCGGCTGAAGAAGAATACGAAGGTGTGGATATTGGTGAGTGTGGTATGGAGGCTTACCCTGAGTTTACCAATAAGTAAGGCAACTACTCAGCATTACGCTGAGTAGTCGTTACTATTGTAAAACTTGCCTCTAGCTTGAGTTAGAGGCAGATATAAAAAAAGAGAGCTTCGGCTCTCTTTTTTTATATCTATATTTTTTATAAATTAAGATAGTTGGTACTGGTAGATCACGGGGAGAAGATATGCGCAGCTGAAGTGTATCAACCGCAACCCACCAGTACCGTGTGCGAAGAAAGGATGACCCTCGCACATATTGTTCGACAGCCTAAAAGAAAAAGGTTCAAAATAAATTACATTATTTTTGAATTTTTTTGAATTCGCTATTTTCACTATTGCCGTTATACTCACAATCCTTATTTTGATTAAATAAACGAGAATCAATGTGTTTAAAAATATCTGCTGGGTGAACTGGCTTTTTTTTATAATGATTGCAGGACTCTTTATTTTTAGCCTTGGCTCAATGCTTAGCGGCTGCGGTAATAAGGGTGCGCTGTATTTACCTTCATCTGACACCGCTAACAATAAACAGCCTGTTCCAGTAAAAACCCGATAAAAACGACTATGGATTATTTTAATTATAAAAATGATCAGCTTTTTGCTGAAGATGTTGCGATTAGTGATATTGCCAAATCTCACGGAACACCCTGTTACGTGTATTCCCGTGCCACCCTGGAGCGTCACTGGCACGCCTTTAATGATGCCTTTGCTGACCAGCCCCATCTAATCTGTTATTCGGTTAAAGCCAATTCCAATATTGCGATTCTGAACCTTCTGGCACAATTAGGTTCTGGCTTTGATATTGTTTCGGTTGGCGAACTGGAACGGGTACTGGCTGCTGGCGGTGATCCTGCCAAAGTGGTTTTTTCTGGCGTTGGCAAACGCGCCGATGAGATGCAACGCGCACTTGAAGTCGGCATCCGTTGTTTTAATGTTGAATCCGAAGCCGAGCTGGAACGCCTCAACGAGGTTGCCGCTTCCGTGAATAAGGTTGCTGCAATTTCAATCCGTGTTAATCCTGATGTCGATGCCAAAACGCATCCCTATATTTCTACGGGCTTAAAAGAAAATAAATTCGGTATTGATATTAATATTGTCGAGTCTGTATACCTTAAAGCCGCAAAAATGCCGAATATAAAAGTATCTGGCATTGATTGCCATATTGGATCTCAGCTTACCGAGGTTGCGCCTTTTATGGATGCACTGGAGCGTTTGCTGGCACTGGCAGAACGCCTTAAAGAACAAGGCATCACCATTCACCACCTGGATTTGGGTGGTGGCCTGGGCGTGCGTTATAAAGATGAACAACCACCATTGCCTTCAGATTACACAAAGCAATTATTTACCAATCAGAAAATCAGGGATTACGAAATTCTCATTGAACCAGGCAGGGCTATTGCGGCAAATGCTGCGGTGTTGGTAACCCGGGTTGAATACTTAAAAGAAGGTGATGAAAAAAGTTTCGCCATCGTTGATGCGGCGATGAATGACCTGATCCGGCCATCCTTGTATCAGGCATGGCAAGAAATTATCCCGGTTAATAAAAGTGCGGCAAATGATAATAAAAAGGTCTACGATATTGTTGGGCCGATTTGTGAAACCGGCGACTTTCTTGGTAAAGACCGTGCGTTAAATCTAAAACAGGGTGATCTGTTGGCGGTTCGCTCAGCAGGTGCCTACGGGTTTAGCATGTCATCCAACTATAATACACGACCCCGCGCTGCCGAAATTTTGGTTGATGGCGATAAAACACACCTTATTCGCTCCCGGGAAACAATTGCAGAATTATTTGCCAATGAAACATTGGTAAACACGAGCCTGGATATTTCACCAGGATAGGGAGAGCACTTATGAGATTAATGAATAAATCCGCTTTACTGTTAAGTATAGCGACGCTAAGCACATTCGTTACCAGCATTAGCACTGCACAATCACCTTACCCGCCGCTGACTTCCCGCGCTTATATGCCACCGCCACCTGCTTATGTACAACCGGGCTATCCCATGGCTCCGGGACAAATGCCACCAGCGGTTCCAGCTCGGCAATATGGTAATCCTTATTTACAAACGCCGCCACGACCATCCCAAGGCACAGCCCAAAAACCGTTTAAGCCATTTTCAGGTTATCTTGGCATCGTTCTTGACGTTGTTCCTTCTTCTGTTGTCGCACAACTGCCAAAAGGTTCCCCGCAGGGTATTTTGGTTAAAAGTTTTGCCGCTAATTCACCTGCTGCAAACAGCGACCTGAAACCGTTTGATGTGATGCTTGCCTACAATGGCACTAAATTGCATCATCCCGAACAATTTATCAAACTGGTCAGGCAGGATACACCTGGTAAAAAAGTTAACTTAACCGTTGCGCGACAAGGAAAAATTCTGGACATTCCTGTCACCATTGGTTCACAAAAAACACCTAACCCAAAAGAGTTTAACGGCCTTGCCATCAAGAAAATAGGTGAAGACAAATATCAGGCAATCATTCGTTTTATCGGTTTAAACGGCAATAAACAGGTTCGCTCTTATCAGGGTAATCGCCAGGAAATTTTTGATGAGGTGATGCAGTCCCAAGACCTGCCTCCGGCTGAGCGCGACCAGTTATTATTTGCTACACGTCCACGCGAAGGAAAATCAAATAACGGTTTTGGTAAATTTTTCCCCTTTGGTGGTGGCAGTAACAAAAGCGGCAACTGGATGAACCCCGGTAAGTTTTTCAACTGGTAACCCTGACAATTTCTCACACATAGGGCTAAATCATTTATGACAGATTCACATCAAGGCAAACAATGGTTGTGGCTATTGCTCACCGGCTTGGCGCTGGTGGCTATTGGCACATTTTTGATCCACACCCACAGTTGGTTATTGGCTGGCTTGTTGGGTGTTGGCGGCTTACTGGTAGTGTTTGCATCATCTGAAATGATGATCAAAGCAGTTGATGGATATGCCAAACGCAAAAAGATGAACTCTTTTGTAGCGGGGACCATGGCAGGTTTATCCAGCAATATCCCCGAGCTGGTGATGTTGGCATTCGTATTAATGGCAACTCCCCGGGTAGGCTTTATCGTGACAGTACTTACCGTACATGTAGGCGTAGCAGCCTTTGGCTTGTACTGTGGCATGTTACCGCGTGATGTTGAAGGCAATGCCCATCTACCCAAGCCATTAGTGGGATTGAGTACGGATTTATACGCGGCTGCCGCAGGCGTGTTCTTTAGCCTGGGTGCCATTATGTTATTGATGAAATCATTTTCAGTGCGCGGCAGTAGTGATGTCTCACTGAATACAACCGACTTATATGTGTTTGGTACGATCTTGTTATTGATCCAGGCTTTTGCAGTGATGCGTTTGGTAAAGCGTTTTTCGCATGAGCACAAACCGGAGTCGGTAGAAGATGTTCCGGTTGAAAAAGCCGTCGGCGAAAGATTAATGCCCATTAGCGCGATTATTATCTTTAGCCTCTCGGGCCTGGTGGCTTCAGTCATTGGCGGTCATTCGGTGGGTGAATTTGCCGATATTTTGGTCACTAAACTGGAAGCAGCAGGTTATTCTGAAATGTTTGGTGCCGTGCTGTTAAGTGTATTTGCATCCGCAGGCGCATTTGTGATGATTGGAACCGCACATTTTCAAAAGAAATACAGCATTGCGATGGCGAACGCATCAGGTGCCATTACCCAGGTTCCATTCCTGGTATTACCGATTGCAATGATCATTTTGGCCGCATTAACGCAGCTTGGAATGATTCCTGCGGTTGATATGCACAATGGCGTCATTCCCATTGATATCCATACCACCAGCGCCATTTTGTTAGCCTTTCCATCAATGCTCATATTATGGAAAGCCGTACAGGATGATGGCAAAGTCAACTGGATTGAAACCAGTACCATGGTGGCAATATTTTCACTGGTTATTTATTTGTTGGTTGCACACGGTTAAATCTAGATTCCTCAGTTGAACGCTTTTACAAGGAATAAGATAAGAATGTGAAATATTCACATTAAAACTGATTCATCGTCTATATAGTATTCATGCGATAAGATAAACACTTGGTACTCCATCAATATTGGTTTGATGGAGTACCAGAATACTAATGAGGACAAAAAATGAGTTTTGGAAATATAGTTTTATTCATCATCGTTGCCGTTGCAGCCTACCTGGTTGTCATCTACAACAAATTTGTTTCACTTCGTGCCGGCATTGATTCTTCTGAATCCGATATTGACGTGCAGCTTAAACGACGTTATGACCTTATTCCGGCGCTGGTTGATACCGTAAAAGGTTATAAAAATTATGAAGCTGAAACGCTGGAAAAAGTGATTCAGGCGCGCCAGCAAAGTGTCAGTGCTGGCACTATGGATGAAAAAGCCGCTGCTGCCAATATGCTCTCCGGTGCCTTGGGTAAACTGTTTGCGCTGGCAGAAGCCTATCCCGACCTTAAAGCGAATACAACCTTCCTCAAGTTACAAAACGAATTGTCTGGCATTGAAGATGCCATCCAGAATGCACGCCGTTATTACAACGCCATCGTGCGTGACTACAATGCCAAACTGGAATCCTTCCCTGATTTATTTGTTGCCCGAAAATTTAACTTTAAGCCACGCGATTATTTTGAGCTGGAAGAAAGCGAAACGGCAGCTGTTAACAAGATGCCCAAGATTGATCTTTAACAAGCCATCCTTTGGATTATAGGTAGCACTAAAGTGAAAAAATTACTTGTTACACTGTTGTTGTTAACGTCGCTGTTTGGCTGTGTTAACGCTCTCTGGGCCGAAGAAATTTCGGCTTATGACATTAATATCGACGTTAAACAAAGCGGTGAATTGTTTATTAATGAAACCATTGATTATGATTTTGGCAATCTTGATAAACATGGCATTTTTCGCGACATTCCCTTTACCATAAAATATAAATCAGCCATCAAGGATCTGGGCTTAAACTCGTTTCATGTTGAAATGGATCGTAAGCCTGTCGAATGGAAAAAACTGAAAAAACAATCAAAACACGCCGGTGAAATTATCCGCCTTAAAATCGGTTCACCATCCCGCACCATTAGCGGCAAGCACCAATATAGAATCAGCTACATGGTTAAAAAAGGCGTTTTGCCTGCCGCAAAAAACCAAGATAAAGATGCGATTCGCTGGAATGTGATCGGCACGGGCTGGAATGTGCCCATTAAAAATATCCGTGCCACTTTTTTCCTGCCTGATACTGTTTCCAAAGCCAATAGCACGGTATCTACCTTTAGCGGGGCTTACGGTTCGACCCAAACCAGTGCAACAAGCAAATGGATAGGCGCGCATCAGTTACAAGTAAACCTTGGATCGCTACAACCTTTTGAAGGACTCACTGTTGAAATTGCCTATCCAGCCAATTTACTGGATCAACATGGACTGGATAATGTGAAGCAGTCTTTTGCCGACCAGCTTACGGGAAGCTGGCATTGGCTCGCGTTACTGGGCTTTCTTGCCTATTTCTGGCGCGAGTTTAAACGCTATTCAGGTTTTTCTGATAAACGCTCTATTGCAGTGCAATATAATCCGCCCAAGGGTCTTAGCTTATTGCGCTCCGGCTTGTTACTGGATAAACGTGCCGATAATGAAGATTTTGCTGCCGCCATTATGGAGCTTGGCTACCTGGGTTATCTGGAAATTGATCAACGCGAACCCGAATTTAATAAAAAATTAAAAGAAGTCCCCATCATTGGCGGTCTTATTGATAAAGCCAGCACCACCGTTTTAACCCGCACCGATAAACCGGCTGAAGGTTTAAGTGATGACCAGGATTATTTACTTAACAAGCTGTTATTTAATGGCAATACACAGTTTGAACTTAAATCGGGTTCAAGAAGCAAGGCAGAAAAACTAAAAGATGGCTTTGATACCATCAACAAACGGCTCTACGCCTGGGTTGCCAATACCGGATACATGCAAGAAAACCCCAGGGAAGTACGCACAAAATTCCTGATTAAAAGTATTTTATTATTGCTGCCTGTTCTGGCTTTAACTGTATTTACTATTTACAAGCGTTTCGGTGCTGATTCTGTCTTCGTGCTAATTTTCCCTGTCGTTTTTGGTGTGGCAGGCATGTCTGTATTTTTTGCCAAATCAGGACTGGGGTTTGGGCTATTTAATAAAGTATTTGGTTTGGTTTTTGCCGGGTTTGGCATGATGCCGTTGTTAATGCTTTTTGAAAAAGGTCTCACCATTAATCAACTCATCTTTGGCCCGATTGGCGTGTTGCTGTTGCTTATTGCTGTCCTCTTTTTTGTCTATAAAAAACTGGGACGTTTCACACCTAAAGGCGCAGCCGTACAGAAACAATTATTGGGCTTAAAACAATTTATCAAGCGGGTTAAACAGGATGAAATAAAACGCCGCCTCGCAGAAGACCCTCTTTATCTTGAAAAACTACTGCCTTACGCTGTCTTATTTGGCGAGACTAAACACTGGTTACACTTCTTTGACGAGTTAAATGTTAGCGCGCCCGTCTGGTATCACGGCGACCCATCCGGCATACAGCACTTTTCATCCTCTGTCAGTAACGCTGCAACGCCCCCTGGCTCCAGTGGTGGCGGTGGATTTTCTGGCGGCGGGGGTTCCTCCGGCGGAGGCGGTGGTGGCGGCGGAGGTGGCTCGTGGTGATCTTCGCCAGATTGCTTTTAATGGCAATTTTTTCCATCAGCCTGGTTGCCTGTTCCGGTGTCCCACACCGTGTCGCACAAAAACAAGCATCAAATAAGCTGGTCTTTTTGCAAACGGGAAAAGCATCTTATTATGCCGATAAATATCAATCCCGACCCACAGCAAGTGGTGAACCCTTTGACCAATCTGCCAGAACAGCGGCGCATAAAACTTTGCGGTTTGGCACGTTTGCCAGGGTGGTCAACCTCGCCAATGGAAAAAGTGTTGTGGTCAGGATCAATGACCGCGGGCCCTATGTTAGAGGACGCATTATTGATTTATCAAAGTCCGCTTTTCAATCTATTGGAGATACACGGCTTGGAGTAATAAACGTAGGCATTGTTCCTGTCAGATAAACTAAGCGCCACGCATCAGCTGTGTGTAACACTCAATCGCTCTAAAGCCTTCGGTATCTTTTTTATCTTGCTGTGAGTCCGGTTGTTTAATCGACAGTAAATAGCGAATACCATAGCTTTTAGCGGTGTTTAAGACATCCAGGTTATCATCTATAAACAGGCTATGCGCCTTGTCGAAAACTTCCTTTTTCTGTAAAGCTTGCCAAAAACCTGCCTGCTCTTTCGCCAGACCAATATCATGTGCCGTAATCACCCGGTCAAAATAGTGTTCAATCTCAACATAGCCAAATTTCAGTTGAACCGTTTTGTGGTGTGCATTGGTAAGAAGTACCACGCGCTTTTCCATGTTATGTAAAAAACCCAGAAACTCAATCACATTGCTGCGAATCGCAATACGGTCTGCCACTTCATGCTTGAGGCTAATAATATCCATCTGCAAGGATTCTTGCCAATGATCCAGGCAATACCACTTTAGCGAGCCTTCATGCGCTTTGTAATTTGCCATCAGTTGTTCGCGTGCTTTTTCCAATGTAATGCTATGTTTTTCAGCATAACGCTTCGGCATATGTTCCAGCCAGAAGTGATTGTCAAAATGCAAATCGAGCAGTGTTCCATCCATATCCAGAAATACGGTATTTATATTTTGCCAATCTATGGGAATTGCCTTCATCAATCTGTAAACTCGCTGTTATGAGAAAAAAGCCCATCATACACAAAGTCACCACGGTGGCGACCAGCCGCCTGATCCAGATTGAAGAACTGGACCTGGAGTTTTCCAACGGTGAAAAACGCATTTACGAGCGCATTGCCAGCCGTGGTCATGGCGCGGTGCTGATTATACCGGTTTTGGGTGACGAGATTTTATTGATTCGTGAATATGCAGCGGGAACTGATCGTTATGAGCTGGGTTTCCCCAAAGGGAAAATTGAAAAAGGCGAAGAGACTTTACACGCCGCCAACCGTGAAATCATGGAAGAAGTCGGCTACGAATCCGCCAAGTTGACCCTGCTTAAACGCTTGAGTCTGGCGCCGGGTTACATGGGTCATCTAACCAGTGTGGTACTTGCTGAAAATTTGAGCGAGCATCGAGAGCCCGGTGATGAACCGGAAGAAATCGAGGTCGTACCCTGGAAAATCGACAAAATTGATGAGTTACTCCAGCGCGATGATTTTGCTGAAGGGCGTAGTATAGCCGCACTGTATTTATTAAAAAATCACTTAACCCGGAATCTAAACTAAATCATGAACACCAAGCAACTGGAAAAACTACTTCCCCACATCAAGCGCATCGCTAAACAGGCCGGTGACAAAATCATGGAGGTCTATGAAAATGGTTTTGATATTGAAACCAAATTGGATGATTCACCCGTGACAACCGCTGACCTTGCAGCTAATGCGCATATCGAAAAAGAGCTAAATAAACTTTTACCGCTGTTTCCGATTCTCTCTGAAGAATCTGCCACGCAATCTTTTGAAGAGCGGGCTGCGCGTGAAACCTATTGGTTGGTTGATCCGCTTGATGGCACCAAGGAATTTATTAAACGCCGCGATACCTTTACGGTAAACATTGCGCTTATCCACCAAAACAAGTCCATTCTCGGTGTGGTGTATGCACCTGCACTGGATGTCCTTTACTTTGCCTGTAAAGGCCATGGTAGCTACAAGCAGAAGGGCGAACAGCGCGCAAAAAAAATCCATACCCGAAAGATGCCTGAAACGCCCATATTTGCCGGAAGCCGTTCCCATGCAGGGGAAGCACTAACTCAATTTCTGGCAAATGTTAAAGCTGAAATGGGACATTATGAACTTGTTAGTATGGGCAGCTCCTTAAAAATGTGCATGGTAGCTGAAGGCGCAGCAGATTTATACCCGCGACTTGGGCTTACTTCGGAATGGGATACCGCCGCCGCGCATTGTGTGGTTGAGGAAGCAGGTGGAAAGTTGGTAAAAACAGATATGTCTCCACTGCTTTATAACACGAAGGATTCGTTGTTAAATCCTTTCTTTTTTACCATTGGTGACAATGATTGTGACTGGACGAAGTTTTTGCCTTGACTGAGTTGTTATGTGACATGTCATTCAGGTTAGAACCAGTGTATTCGGATTTCCTGCTTATCTGCTATCCATTGGTAATTTTCGGATGACTGTCCAGTACCACAACTAGAGCCGCCACTGCTGCAACCACTTTTACAGCTTGTTTGGCAGCTACTGCCAGCAGGTTTTATTTTTCCTTTTTTTATCCAGTATTCAAGCGCGAGCTTTGCAGCTTCTTTACTAATATCGAAATGATTAGCAACTTCAATCAAGTTTGAGTTGCCGTGTTGCTTTACATAATTTCTGATTTCACCGAGTTTCATGGCTTGCTTAGTCCAGATTAATCAAGACGTTTTTATGGCTGTGCCAGATAAGCGCTGCGACTTGTTTCCAACCTGCTTAAAAATATAAATGGTACTGGATAAAATAAACAGTAAACCCGCAACCCACAATGCAGATTGTAAAGGATGTTTTGCGATGGTTGCCATTTGATAGAAAATGACCGCACTCGCATAGGCAAGTCCGGTACTCCAGGACACACCCAGCATGGTCCACTTTGCACCCGTTTCCCGGAACATGGCACTGGTTGCAGCAACACAGGGGAAATAAAGTAAAATGAATAACAAATAGGCAAACGCACCTATTTTTCCATCAAAGCGTTTGTGCATGGCCCCAAAGGTAGAAACATCAACATCATTCGCCTCAGCGGCTGCCTTATCATTTTCCACATCAACCACGCTGGAAAGCCCCAGGGGATCAGACAGGTTTTTAAGTGCATCGCCCAGATTTGCCGGGATAGTGAATAGCGCCTCTTTTAAACGTTTCGATAGGCTAAACGCCTCCTTTTGTTCTTGCTGTGCGTCCGCTGGCTTATCAATTTTTGAATACAGCGCATCCAGCGTACCAACGACCACTTCTTTGGCAAGCAAACCCGTAAGAATACCCACCGTAGCAGGCCAGTTATCCTGTTCAATACCCATGGGTTTAAATATTGGGGTAACCGTCCTTGCCGTGGCACTTAAGACCGATTTTTCCGTATCTTCATTGCCAAAACTAAAATCTGTACCTAATGAGTTGGCGATATTGATCAGTGCGACGACGATAATAATGATTTTACCCGCACCCAGGATAAAACCTTTTAATTTGTTCCAGGTGTTAATTAGCACATTGCGGAGACTCGGTATTTGATAAGTGGGAAGCTCCATGAAGAAACCTTCTGCTTCACCCTTCAATAAGGTCTTGCGCATAATCAAGCCGGTCATGATGGCGAAGAAGATGCCTATCAGGTACAACAGAAATACAATATTTTGTCCACCAACCGGGAAAAATGCCGCAGCAAATAGCGCATAAACGGCCAAACGTGCACCACAAGACATGAAAGGCGACATCAACACGGTAATAATACGTTCACGTGGATTATCCAGGGTGCGTGTCGCCATAATACCGGGAACATTACAGCCAAAGCCTATAATCAAGGGGACAAAGGCTTTGCCCGAAATACCCAGGCGGCGCATGAAATGATCCATGACGAAAGCAGCTCGCGCCATATAGCCGGATTCTTCCAGCACGGTCAGGAACAAAAACAGCGCACCAATAATTGGTATAAAGGTTGCAACCACCTGAACACCACCACCAATACCATTTGCCAGAATAGTGCTTAACCATTGTGGTGAACCAATACTGCCCAATGCTTCAGCAAAACCATCAACAAAAATTGCCTGTGCGCCCAGGTCGAAAAAATCAATCAGCGCACCACCAAAATTGATACTAAAGGTAAACAGCAAATACATCAAAAACAGGAAAATAGGGATGCCTGTCCAGCTACCCAGAACCACGCTATCTATCTTATCTGAAAGCGTTCGGCTAATTTTTCCTTGCTCTTTAACAATGCTTTGTCCGAGTGTTGTTGCCATTTCAAAACGGACTTCTGCGAGTAGGAAATCCAGGTCTTCACCTGTTGTTTCTTCAATCTGCTGGCGTAATGCACTGATTTCTTTATCAGCATGTTCCAGGGTACTTTGCAGTAATTTAAGTGCCTCAACCCTATCTACCTTTTTATCTTTCTGTATGGTGGCAAGCGCTTGTTCGACAGACTCATCATAAACCAGCTTACACGGAGGCTTATCTTCTTGCTTCATATGCAACATGTGCAATGCTTTTTCCAGCACCTGTTTATGCAGCTGGTCGGTGCCTTGGCGTTTCTTTAATGAAACAGGTAACACCGGACAGCCAAGCAATGCGGATAATTTTTCTACATCTATCTGCATATTACGCTTTTTGGCAACATCCATCATGTTAAGAAAAACCACCATCGGCACGCCTAATTCGCGCAGCTGTATAGTGAGGTAAAGGCCGCGTTCAAGGGTGCTGGCATCTATGATATTGACATAAACCTGATCCGGGTGATCCAGTACATATTGGCGGGCTACTTTTTCATCCGCTGAAACATTGGAATAATCTAGTGAATAGGTGCCAGGCAAATCAACCACATGCACTTTCTTGTGAATACCCTCATCATCCAGGGTGAAGTAGCCTTCTTTTCGTTCAACCGTAACACCTGGCCAGTTACCTGTATTTTGACGCGCCCCTGTTAATAAATTAAACAGCGTTGTTTTTCCCGAATTAGGATTACCCAGCAGGGCAATTTCCAGGTCGGGTGCATCTTTATGCGGGGTTTGTTTTGATTTTTTGGGCTCTGTATTTTGTTCAGAACCGCAACATGCCTTTGCCATTTTATTTACTCAGAAACCTGTTCCACTAATATTTTTTCCGCAATTGTACGACCCAGGCTTATACGAATATTATTTTTTGCCAGTACCATATCACCACCCCGATTACGCATGACAACCAGGTCAGAGCCATTCCCGATACCCATACCTAATATGCGCACCTGCGTTTTACTATCTGCATTTATTTTTTTTACGTGAACCCTGGCTGATTTATGATATGTTGCCAGGGGTTTGCCATTGACTTCTTGGTTAAGCATACTATTCTCTCAAAGAATCTAAACAGGAATGATTATCAATACTATACTCCACACCGAACAAATGCAAATGATTCTTGTTTGTGATTCTTGACCTGGCTCAAGTTTATTACAGTCAATTTATCGTTTTTGATTCAGGACGGATTTTCATAAAAAATATAGGACGTCGAATAATCACTGAATTCAAAATAGACTTTTTTCTCACCATCGTCCTGTTTTCCATTAAAATTGCTATCCAGAACACCATATCCATAACGATATGGACGGTCTTTATCACTATTTGTAGCAATCGCCGTTGTTAATTTATCAATTTTAATGAATTTCTTGACCAGCTTATCGCCAGCATACACTTCTAGTACACCATCGGTTCCCGTCCAGTTGTTAATTGCACGGCCAATTTTATTTTGGGATTCTTGTGTACAGGCAGTAAGGCCAAGCAATAGTACGATAGGCAGTAATTTGATATTCATGGTGTATTCCTCTGGTTAACCCATTATGGTAAAAACATGATACTTTATTATATACACGACCCCATGTGTAGCTGGTGTTGGGCATTTGCACCTATCTGGGGGGAAATCCGCCAACAATTGCCAAAAAATATCACTGTAAAATACCTTCTCGGCGGCCTTGCGCCAGACAATAATGAGCCGATGCCTGCTACACTTCAAGCACAAATCCAAAAACACTGGAAGACCATCGAAAAAAAGGTGCCCGGAACACGATTTAATTACACTTTCTGGGAAAAGTGCACACCACGACGCTCAACCTACCCAGCCTGCCGGGCCGTGATTGCTGCTCGTAACCAGGACATCAGACATGAACCAAAAATGATCCTCGCCATACAACAGGCCTATTATTTAGATGCACAAAACCCTTCACATGATGATGTTTTAATCAACCTCGCCCGGCAATTAAAACTGAATGCCGAACAATTCCAAAACGACCTGAACAGCAATACTACACAACAAAAACTTGATGATGAAATCTGCTTGAGCCGCAAACTATCAACACGTGGGTTCCCTGATTTAGTCTTACAAACACAATACCAGCAGGAAACAATTTACCATTCTGTCCCTTTGGACTATATTTGTGCAAAAAGCACCCTCAAATATATTCAAACTGCACTACAATAAACACATACAACTCTTTCAACTTACAACACAGGAAAATTATGAAACACACAAACCTAACAACCATTACTAAAATTATCGTTATATCCAGCTTGAGTACCCTGATTACTGTTAGTGTTTTTGCAAAGGATGCTGCTGAAAATGCAAAAACAGAATCCACAACAGCTACTCAAAACGTTGCAGACTCTACACCTGCAACCTCAACAACCATGAAACAAGCTGCAGCAAATACCATGCCTGCCCATACTGCTACGCCTAATCAGGTGCCCCAACCAGCCAATGCAATGAACAAACCCAATCAGGGCGGAATGCCAATGATGGGAAAAATGCAGGGTAGGCCGATGATGGGTAACCCGATGATGAATAATCAACGCGGTAACAGGCCAATGATGATGCCACCCCAGGGTATGCCTAACAATATGCGCGGCGGCAATATGATGCCAAACATGCCGAATATGCAAAATATGCCAAGAATGCAATACAACATGCCCAACGCGCAGATGGGTAATCCAATGGCAAACCAGCGCATGCAACAGGGCAGGCCACCCATGATGCGGATGATGCAGCAACGCCATGCCATGAAAGCCGCACACATGAAAAAAATGGAAACTCACTTGGCCAATATAGAATCCCTGCTAAAAGAGTTGGTTGAGTTACAGAAAAAAGATAAGTAAGTGACGACTCGTATTCTGTGAACCGCTTTTGCATATCTTTTGCATATAAAAGCGGTTCCTGTTTTATTGAAAATGAACATTAGTAGCATCCTGAATCAGCTCGAACCCCTCTTACGACAATACGATTTTGTGCTTGAAGCCAATATAGTCAAAGGCATTCAGGAAACATTGAAAATAAATCCTGACATGGCATATCAGCAACTATCGGATAAAAACTGGTGGGTGGGGGAAAATGCTGTTGCTGAAGTTGATCTGGCAATTGCGGGTGGGTTTATGGCATCCGCACGGGAAGACCAGGACCGCTTCCAACAGTTGATTATTGAGTTATATTTACAGCTTAACGAAGCAGGCTATGAAAGTGATTACGCAAGAATTGTCACATCCCAATTTAACAAATGGTTAATATCCCGCATGTAGTTACATGTATTTCAAGCCGCTCTTCTGAAATAGAATCCTTCCAATATAACGGGCTCCCGCCTTGGTTAGATGACGGCCATCGTAGGATATTAACTGCAAATTGTTGGTGAAAACCGGGCATGTCGTCGGCTCACCACAAACCAGTTTCTGCGGGTCAATAAACAATGCCTTTGACCCTAACCTGTTTCTTAAAATCGTATTCACATCCTTTGATATTGTGCCAACATCATTTCGCAAATATCTCAATTCATTGTGTGGCATATGTATGTATTTGTTTATCGCCATTTTCCCAAAGAATTTATTGCCAATCACAACTAACCGTTGTTTTTTACTAATGCGGAGATAATTTATAATTTCTGGCATTTGCCTGGATACTTCCGGTTTCCAAAGCGCTGAGAATATCACCAAGTCCGCCTGTCGTATCTGTTCTCTTGCTTTTTGTAAATTATCAGTTCGTTTATCTGAGCAAAGCTTTCTGTTCTTGGGTTGAATATATTTTCCCCGGTTTTGTCCTAAAACGGTTTGGCAAGGGTAGGGTATGAAACGAACCCGTATCTGGTAATTAGAAAGGTATTTATTTTCCAGTACTTCATTTAAAAAATCACAACCCTGGCTATCCCCGACAATGATTGCTTTGCGTTTTGTACTCGCTTTATCAAACGGTTTTGATAAAGCCCGGCACCGCTTGAAAGCATAATTATTGCTGGATTTAATATTCGATGCTTTAATCAGGTTTTGTTGCACGGATGGAGATGCTGCAAAACCTGTTGAAAGCATAAACAGGAATCCGTTTAAACTAATAAAAACAACCTTAAAGTATTTAACGACTGATGTCATATTGCCTCCGTGCAATAGTCTTTGTTAGGTGAGGCAGTTGGATTAAAGCAAACCTACACACATTGGGGTGGAACTATCCTTGGTATCCTTATCTTTTCAAATAAAGATATCTGTACTTATTCGTCCTATAAATGTGATTTAAGTTCTATTTTACCTGAATCTATACCGTATTTTTCTATTTTCCGATACAAAAACTGCTAAAAATTTCACCCAGTAAATCATCTGATGTGAATTTTCCCGTTATTTTACCGAGTTCATCCTGCGCTAATCGTAGCTCTTCAGCCATGAGTTCCCCAGCATTAAACTCTTTAAGCTGTTTTTCTGCCTGGTTAACATGAGCCTGGGTATTATCCAGTGCGACAAGATGGCGCCGTCTGGCGATAAAGGCGCCTTCGTTATCTGCCTGATAGCCCATGCGGTGTTTGAGTACAGCTTTGAGTTCATCTATTCCCACTTTCTGTTTCGCTGAAATATAGATTTCATTGCCCGTATTGTTACTAGGAGGGGACTGGGACGGATAGTGTAAATCAATTTTATTATAGACTGTGAGAATGGGTGGAAGGGTGGTTAACCCAGTTCCCAGCTTGCTTTTTATGGACTCAAGAATTTGCTGATTCTCTCCACTGTCTTGCGAATCAGACACATCAATGAGGTGTAATATTAAATCGGCTTTTTCTATTTCCTGCCAGGCACGCTGGATACCAATTTTTTCAACAGGATCATTACTTTCGCGTAATCCAGCCGTATCAACCAGGTGCAGTGGCATACCATCAAGATTGATTGCTTCACGCAAAATATCCCGTGTGGTTCCTGCTACATCGGTGACGATTGCTGTTTCATTGCCAGCCAGCACATTAAGTAAACTGGATTTACCCGCATTTGGCTTGCCAATGATAACTAAATGGAGCCCATCCCTCAGTAAGTTGCCTTGAGTCGCCTTGTTCTTAATAGATTGTAATTGGTCTTTTATTGCTTGCAGCCGTGTTGTGACGCTATTATCGGCCAAAAAATCTATCTCTTCTTCAGGAAAATCCAGTGCTGCTTCCACATAGATACGAATCTGGATCATTTTTTCCAGAAGCGAATTAATTGCCACGGAAAAATCTCCCTGCAGGGAACGCAATGCCGAGCGCACGGCCTGTTCAGAACCTGAATCAATTAAATCGGCAATCGCTTCGGCCTGGGCTAAATCCAGTTTATCATTCAAGAAAGCACGTTCCGAGAATTCACCTGGATTAGCCAGTCTTGCGCCCAGTTGCACACACCGTTGCAACAACATATCCATCACTACCTGTCCACCATGTCCCTGTAATTCCAGTACATGCTCTCCTGTGAACGAATGTGGTGCAGGAAAATACAAGGCAATACCATCATCCAGGGTGTTGCCTGTCTGATCCAGAAATAAACGATGGGTTGCTTTGCGTGGTGAGGGTAGATGACCTAGTATGTGTTCGGCAATTTCTGGAACCGTATCGCCTGAAAGCCGAATGATACCAACACCACCACGGCCAGCAGGAGTAGCAATAGCCGCAATGGTACCGCCAGAATTAGCCATCTTCAGCCATTATTTTTTTGGTGATGTACCATTGCTGGAACATGCCTAGCAAGTTATTCACCAACCAGTATAAAACCAGACCTGCCGGGAAGAATAAGAACATTACCGTGAAGACCAGTGGCAAATAGGTAAATATCTTTTGCTGCATCGGGTCTTGCATCATCGGTGGGTTAAGTTTTTGCTGGAACCAGAAACTGATGCCATACAATATGGGCAATACAAAATAAGGATCCATAATAGATAAATCCTTGTACCATAAAATCCAGGGTGCCTGACGCAATTCAACACTTTCCAATAGTACCCAGTAAAGACCCATGAATACCGGCATTTGTATCAGCATGGGTAAACAACCGCCCATTGGATTAAATTTTTCCCGCTTGTAAAACGCAAAGGTTTCTTTTTGCTTGGCCTGGGGATCATTTTTGTATTTTTCGTTAATCGCTTTAAGCTTGGGTGCCAATTTTTTCATCTTCGCGGTGGATCGGTAACCCATTGCTGAAGGGTAGAAAAACAGTATTTTAATCAATAAAGTCAATAAGATAATTGTCCAGCCCCAATTACCTACATACTTATGAATAAACTTCATAACCGCAAATATCGGTTTCGACACAAAGGCAAAAATGCCGTAATCAACGGTTAAATCAAGGCCTTTGGCTATTTTTTCCAATTCTGACTGGATTGCAGGGCCAACATAAAACTGGCTTTTAAAGCTATCGCTGGCACCTGGGTTAATCGTTTTTTCCGGTGATTTTATGCCAATAATGGAAAGCTTTTTATCCTTTATATATTTCGTATAATAGGTATTTACCTGATCCTGTGGTGGTATCCAGGCACTGACAAAATAATGCTGTATCATTGCTGCCCAGCCACCTTTTACAAACCTTTTTTCTTTATCCGCCTCTGTCATCTCAGATGGCTTTAAGGGGCTTAGTTCACCATCTTCAATATTACCAAAACTTATTTTAGTGTACTTACCGTTATAATAAGCTGCACCAACATATGCTACAGCACCCGACATGATATTACCGTTACGGTGGTACTCGCCATGTGTCAGTTGCTTATATTCATTTCCAATCCAGGGCTGCTGTGATTGATTATTGATTTTTTGTTCTAAATGAATTAAAAATTTACCGCGTTCAAAACTATAAATCTTGTTAACGGTAATACCCTGTTGGTTTGTCCAGGAAATAGGGACAATCAGCTTATCCTGGCCCTCTTTTAAAACATATTCTTTTTGCTGGGCACTAAAAAGTGCATAATGATTTGGGGCACGTTGGGCTCCATTGGCACCACGATGAATAAGGCCTGACTGTGCCGCATAGTTTTTATTGCGATCAATGATGCGAATCGGTTTATCTTTTTCTTCAAGACTCACCGGGTAGGTAGGTAAATCACTTTGGACAATTGATCCACCTTGTAAATCAATGATTAAATCCAGTACATCCGTCTTTACATGTAATTCCCTTAACTTATTGTCTGTTGATGCATTGTTTTGAGGAACTGTACCGGTTGCATTATCGGGTACTTTCGCCGTAACACCGGTAGGAATATCTGCAGAGTTTTGAACCTTGCCATTTTTATTTGTATCTGCGCCGGTTTGTGATTGTGATGTATCTGTCGAAGCTGGTTTAGGCGCATGTTCTGTTTGCCATGTTGACCAAATTAGAAAACCCAAAAACAGTAAGGTAAGGTAAAGAAAAGGGCGTTGTTGATCCATGAAATACTTCTCTTGAAATCTTAGTTCTGATTAGAACGGGTGAAAGGCAGTGGTGCAGAATGATCAGCTTTTTGACCAATGGAAGTGCCTAGATCTTTTGAAAATTTCTTTTTCATAAAAAACCACTGCTTATCAATTTGATACCGAATGGCTTTTTTATCAATTTTAAGCGCAGCCGGTTTACACATAGCGATAATATCAACAGTGGGTAATGAATGTTGGTTTAACCTGAAACTTTCTCGAAATTGTCGTTTGATACGATTCCTGTCTACAGCACTTTTGGCACACTTTTTAGAAATAGCCAAACCTAAACGTGCATAACCCACATTGTTTTTCCTTGCCAGGACCGTAAAATAAGCATTGCCAAAACGACTGGCATTTTCAAAAACAAAGGTATATTGCTCTGCCGTTAACAATCTTGATTTTCGGTCAAAACGGTTAGAAACGATGTTTGTAGTAACTGTGGCAACTTCAGTTTCGCTGAGATTTCCTTTTTCTTTCGTAAAATCAACCAATTAGAATACTCCAAAAGATCAAAGTACTTTTCAAACTATTTAAAAATAGCCGTCGTTGCTTTGTGCTTTATTTAGGGATTTAGAGAAATTACGATTTTTGGAAATTACGGACAAAGTCTTGCGCGACCTTTTGCACGGCGCGATTTTAATACTTTACGGCCACCTACCGTGCTCATACGTGCACGAAAACCGTGAGTACGCTTGCGTTTCAAGTTACTGGGTTGAAATGTTCTTTTCATGATTAGACCTTAATTAATATCCGACTTAAGGGAGTTTTGATTAATGTTAATAACTTGAACCTGCGCTAAAAAAATCAACCGTAATTCCTTTAAATCTAAAGTATGTTTAACTTTCTACTAAGCGACAGTATTCTACAATAAAACCTAGTCAAAAGAATCGAATATATGCTGGTTTAGTAGCTTATCAACAGTTAAACAAAAGGGCGGAGAAAATACGCTACACAACCAAAAAAGTCAACTTGTTTGTATCAATTAAACGTTTATTTAAAAAGGCCTTGGATTATTAATATGAACCAAAAATGGCTTGTGGATAACTCAAAGATAATAGTATGATAAGCCGCGCTTTCAAAAAAATCATCGCAAATGTTGGTTACTAAAATTATTGTTTTAATGTATCAATAATCAATAAAGTGTTACCACACATTGAATAATAGCATTTATAAAACACAGATAACTTCCCCCAAAGTCCCCTCTGGTTTGGCAAATGCTTCTTTTGATTATCGTACTGCACTATAACACTAGGTATTAAACGCTGATATTTTCAGCTTTTCTGCTACTGTTCTACGACCGTTTTTTCATTAATTTTTGTTTGTATATTACTTTATCGTAAACTACAACATGCTGTTAAATAAGGATTTTTTAGATGCTTTGGCAACAATGCTTAAATCAACTAGAGAATACATTGCCTGACCAGGAAATAAATACGTGGCTGCGTACACTGCATGGAACCCAACACAATAACATCCTGGTCTTATTGGCTCCCAACACCTTTGTTTTACAATATGTGCAAACCCATCACCTTGATCGGATTACCGAACTCACCAGAAAATTAAGCCATGATGATTCCATGCAGGTTATTTTGCAAATTGGCTCGAATGATCCAATGGCAAATTATAGTGGTATAAATAATGACACGACGGATTATCCTGAACATCAAAATACTGAGGGATTACCCCTCAAAACAGCTTCACATAATACCCCTAATTCAAATAATAACTACTCCGAAAATCTAAATAACCAACCAACGGTTACACAAAAAAGTTTTACCAATAATTTAAACAAAAATATGACGTTTGATAATTTTGTCGAAGGTAAATCCAACCAACTTGCCGTTGCTTCGGCCAAACAGGTAGGAGAAAACCCGGGGTTATCCTACAACCCATTATTTATTTATGGGGGTGTTGGCCTGGGTAAAACACATCTAATGCATGCTATTGGCAATAGCATTCTTAATGATAAGCCAGATTCTAAAGTTGTTTATCTCCATTCCGAGCGTTTTGTTAATGATATGATTAAGGCTCTGCGAACGCACCGAATTGATGAATTTAAAAATTACTACCGGTCTGTGGATGCATTGTTAATTGACGACATCCAGTTTTTTGCCGGTAAAAATAGATCAGTCGAAGAATTCTTCCATACTTTCAATGCGTTACTTGAAGGACAAAAACAAATCATTCTTACCAGTGACCGTTATCCCCGCGATGTTGAAGGCATTGATGATCGTTTACGATCACGTCTTAATTGGGGATTAACGGTTGAAATAGGCCCCCCTGAACTTGAAACACGGGTAGCTATCTTAAATACCAAGCTTGAGCAATATCATCTGGAAATGCCCAAGGATGCCGCTTTTTTTATTGCTAAACGATTTCGTTCCAATATTCGTGATTTAGAGGGAGCCTTACAACGCGTTTTAGCCAGTTTAAGATTACATCAAACGACTGAAATAACACTGGATTTTGTTCATGAGGCATTACGTGATCAATTAGCCAGCCAGGATAAAATGGTCACCATTGACAACATAAAAAAAACGGTGGCACAACATTACAATATTAAAACATCAGATTTAGAATCAAAGCGCAGAACACGCTCTATTGCCAGACCACGGCAGGTTGCCATGAGTTTATCTAAAGAGCTGACAAACCATAGCTTACCAGAGATAGGGACTCATTTTGGCAACCGGGATCACACCACTGTTTTACATGCTTGCAGAAAAATTAAAGAATTAAAAAGCTCTGATTCTGCTCTGGATGAAAGCTACAGAATACTGGAAAGAACATTAACAAGATGAATAATCACTATAAAAATGACTCAAAATTGAATCATAATAAGTTGTGCAGTAGTTACACTATTATTTATGTATTACCTGTGTATAAAATTAGACATTATCAAAAAGTTTAACTTATCCACAACCCATGCACAGGTACACCAAGGATTTAAGCGACTACTGTACACAGTTATTATTTAAATAACCTTTTGATTTTTAAAAATATATAAACATTACTCACATTTTTTTAGTACCCTTATTACTACTATTATTTTATATATATAAATACTATTATTAACTATGAAGCTAACTATTTCAAAAGAATCCCTGGTTGAACAACTTTCTCATATAGCCGGGGCAGTGGAAAAAAAACAGACCAGTAAAATACTGGAAAATGTTTTAATCAATCTAACAGAAGATAACCTTCAATTGGTCGGTACAGACCTGGAAATTGAAATGTCATCTAATATTAAAATCCAGGCGGAAGAAACAGGACAAATTACTGCACCTGCCAGGAAATTACACGATATCTGTAAATCATTACCTAACGACTGTTTTATTTTATTAGAGACAAATGATAACCGATTGAAGATCAAGGGTTTAAGAAGCCGATTTGAACTGGCTACCTTACCTGCTGATGAATTTCCTATTCTTGACGATATACCTATCCATCAAGAATTCATGATACCTGAAAACCTACTTAAAAATTTAATTGATAATGTCTCTTTTTCTATGGCAAATCAGGATGTTAGATATTATCTTAATGGATTGTTTTTGGACTATAACGATACCGGCCTTACAGCTGTCGCGACAGATGGCCACCGTTTAGCAACTTCTCATTTATCCAGCGAATTTATAGACATAGAAGATCAAAAAAATGATCATTTGAGTATAATCATTCCCAGAAAAGGCATTTTGGAATTATCTCGATTGCTTGATGATAGCTGTAAAGTTCCACTTAAGTTACAAGTTAGCCAGAACCATATTCGTATTTTCAAAGACAATATACGTTTCACATCCAAGCTTATTGAAGGTAAGTTTCCTGATTATCAGGCAGCGATACCATCAAGTCCTCTGCATATTCTAGATCTTGACCGGGAACAATTCAGGGATACACTTTCACGGGTAGCAATTTTATCGAACGAAAAATTTAGAGGTATACGTATATCTTTATCATCGGGTCTAATGAAACTTCATTCAAATAATCCTGAAAATGAAATAGCTGAAGAAGAACTTGATATTCATTATTCTGGTGACGATCTTGATATTGGTTTTAATGTAACTTACATGCTTGAAGCAATAAACCATATAGAAGATAAAATAATCAAACTCGAATTAACCTCGGCAGATAGCAGTGCACTTATCTATTCCCCGGAAGATACAGATACCCGCTATGTAGTTATGCCAATCCGTTTGTAATTTATTTCAAAATCCTCCATTTAACTGGTTTTTTAGGATAATTAATGTGGATTGAAAAATTAACGATTAAAAACTGCCGGATTATTGAAAATAGCCAAATTGATTTTTCTCCAGAATTTAATATTATTGTTGGAGAGAATGGCTCCGGAAAATCCAGTTTGATCGAAGCATTAACGTTACTTTCAAGTGGCCGTTCTTTCAGGACATCCCGTATAAAAGAGTTGATTAACTATCACAAAGAGTCCGTTTTAATTAGTTCTAAAATCCGATCTGATCAACTAATACATGATTATACCCAAATTGGTATTGAGAAAAGACCTGGTAAAACCAGCATTCGTATTAATCAGCAGGATATTCATACACAATCTGAGCTGAGTCGATTTTTGCCGGTTACCGTTATCCACCCGGATTCTATTAAATTGATCACAGGCTCGCCCAGTGAACGCAGGGCCTTTATTGACTGGATCGCTTTTTATAGTTTTCCTGCTTTTTATTCTCTTTGGAAACGTTACAAACATATACTTAAACAACGCAACTTATGTTTAAAATTGTCTTCTCACCGGTATGCTCTTGATCAGTGGACACACGAATTAGTTTCTCTACAGTCAGAAATTCATCAATATAGGCTTAAGTCTGTTCTGTTACTGAATCCTGTTTTATCTTCTATTTGCGATGAGTTACTCGGTGGTATTAACGTTAAGTTAGAACTCAAAAGTGGTTTTCCAATTGATATTGATCTTAAAAAAAATAGATTACTTGAATTTTATAACGAAAAAGAAGCGAATGATCTGAAAATGGGCCGTACCATGTTTGGAGTTCATCGTTCTGATATCACTATTCTGATTGACAATGTTCCTGCGATTCAATGTGCATCGCGAGGCCAATTAAAACTACTCGCAGTTTCTCTATTTTTAGCACAAAGCAAATCAATCAAGGTCGATAATGATAGTAAACTTGGTATCATTATTATTGATGATCTTGCCGCAGAACTTGATTTTGACAACAAAAAAAAACTTCTATCCTTTCTTACCCAACTTGATCAACAATTGATACTCACCACTACAGATATCCAAAAATTACCATTAGAAAATGCGAAAGTGTTTCACGTGAAACATGGTGTAATCGAAAATATATGATGCCCGATGTTTATCATGTTTTACGATGAATATGGTGTAAATATGGTATAATTAAAAGCTGAATTTAATAGGGTTTGAAAATGTCAGAGAACGAAGAGTACGGTTCCTCAAGTATAAAAGTATTAAAAGGCCTCGAGGCCGTTAGAAAGCGGCCAGGAATGTATATCGGTGACACGGATGATGGTACAGGTTTGCATCACATGGTGTTTGAAGTTGTCGATAATTCAATTGATGAGGCACTCGCTGGTTACTGTTCTGAAATAACTGTTACATTGCATACAGACGGTTCGGTTTCTGTAGCAGATAATGGCCGAGGGATACCTGTCGATAAGCATGAGGAAGGTTCGTCAGCGGCGGAAGTTATTATGACGGTACTTCATGCCGGTGGTAAATTTGATGATAATTCCTATAAAGTGTCTGGTGGTTTGCATGGTGTTGGCGTATCTGTTGTCAATGCATTGTCTAAAAATTTAACCCTTACTATAAAAAGACAGGGAAAAATCCATCGTCAAGAATATAAAATGGGTGATCCTGTCAAAGATATGGAAGTGATAGGAGAGACGAGTAGTACGGGTACGGAAGTAAGATTTTTACCTAGCGAAGAAATATTTGCTATCACGGAATATAGTTTTGATGTTCTTGCAAAACGCTTACGTGAGCTTTCATTTTTAAATTCTGGTATACGAATACATTTGATTGATGAAAGGGGAGAAGGGGAAGATATAGTTTTTGAATATGAAGGTGGTATTAGTGCCTTTGTTGAACACCTAAATAAAAATAAAACACCCATTCATGAAGGTATTGTCTATATTAAAACGATGAAAGATGATGTGGGCGTAGAAGTTGCACTACAATGGAATGATTCATATCAGGAAAATATATTCTGTTTTACGAATAATATTCCCCAACGCGACGGCGGTACGCATATGTCCGGATTCAGGACAGCGTTAACACGTACCTTAAATCAATATATTGAAAAAGAAGGTATTGCTAAAAAAGAAAAAATATCACCAACTGGCGATGATGCCAGGGAAGGGTTAACCGCGGTTTTATCAGTAAAAGTACCTGATCCTAAATTTTCATCCCAGACAAAAGATAAGCTGGTTTCCTCTGAAGTAAGGGGGATAGTTGAATCCGCAATGGGGGAAAGTCTAAGTGAGTATCTATTAGAAAACCCAACGGAAGCAAAAATCATAGCAGCTAAAATTGTCGAGGCTGCACGTGCCAGGGAAGCTGCCAGAAAGGCCCGCGAAATGACGCGGCGCAAAGGTGCATTGGATATTGCAGGTTTACCCGGTAAATTGGCAGACTGCCAGGAAAAAGACCCGGCATTGTCTGAAATATACCTGGTGGAGGGTGATTCCGCGGGTGGTTCTGCAAAACAGGGACGTGATCGTCGTACACAGGCTATTTTGCCATTGAAAGGTAAAATACTTAACGTAGAAAAAGCGCGATTCGATAAAATGCTAGGTTCAGCAGAAGTTGGTACACTCATTACTGCGCTGGGTTGTGGCATAGGCAAGGAAGAATTTGAACCAGATAAATTACGTTACCATCGTATTATCATCATGACGGATGCGGATGTAGATGGATCGCACATCCGTACTTTATTACTGACTTTTTTCTATCGGCAAATGAAAGAACTGGTTGAGCGTGGGCATATTTATATAGCTCAACCGCCTTTGTATAAAATAAAAAAAGGTAAGCAGGAACAATACGTAAAAGATGATGAAGAATTAGAAAGCCATTTATTGCAACTTGCTCTGGATGGCGCAGGCTTATTTGTAGATGATAATTCTCCTCCAATTAAAGGTGAAGCACTGGAGTTGATAACCAAGCAATATTCAGCTGCGACTAAACTGATTAAAAGATTAGGTAGACGTTATGATCCAGAGATACTTGAATCAATGTTGTTTAGTAGTGCTGGTGCAAAGGAATTAAATAAGCAAGTTGCGGATACGTGGTTAAGTGCAGCATGTAATGCACTGAATAAAAAGTTTAATGGAACCAGAACCTACAAAACAGATGTTAAAACTTTAGAAGGTGATGATTGGGCAATTCAGATTACCCGTTTAATGCATGGGGTAGATACTGTTTTTCTATTTAAAAAAGACTTTTTTGAAACACCAGAAAGTAAGATGTTGTTTGATCTTAACCAGAAACTTGATGGTTTATTGACAGAAAAATCTTACATACAACGTGCTGAAAATAAAGAATATGCAAGTAGTTTTGATCGAGTCATGAAATGGTTAACCAAGGAAGCACAACGTGGATTGACGATACAACGATACAAGGGTCTGGGTGAAATGAATCCAGATCAATTATGGGAAACCACCATGGACCCCGAAGTACGACGTATGATTAAGGTGACGATTGAAGATGCCTATCAAGCAGATGATGTGTTTACAACATTAATGGGTGATCAAGTAGAACCACGTAGAGATTTTATTGAAGAGAATGCCTTATCGGTTGTTAATTTAGATATATAAAATCTTAAAACTATGTTTGCATCCCAATTATCTTAAACTAAATAAATGAAAATAATTACAGCTAATACGAATGGTATTCGATCTGCGGCAAGGAAAGGATTCTTTGAGTGGCTAGAAAAGCAATGTGCAGATGTTGTTTGTATTCAGGAAACCAAAGCACAGGTTCATCAATTGGAAGATCCTGTATTTCATCCCATGCATAGTTATTACCATGATGCTCAAAAGAAAGGATATAGTGGTGTAGCGATCTATTCAAAGCATAAACCAGCTAAAGTGATAGAAGGCATGGGTAATGATGAGTTTGACGCTGAGGGGCGCTATATAGAGGCACAATTTGGAAAATTGAGTGTCATCTCATTGTATATGCCATCAGGCTCATCTAAAGAAGAAAGACAATTAGCTAAATACCGTTGTATGGATTTTTTCTTACCAAAGATGAAAGAGATGAAACAATCAGGTAGGGACTATATTATTTGTGGTGACTGGAATATCGCACACAAAAATGAAGATATTAAAAACTGGAAAGGCAATCAGAAGAATTCGGGTTTTTTACCTGAAGAAAGGGCATGGCTAGATACTGTTTTTGATGAGCTTGGTTTTGTTGATGCGTTTCGTGAATTGAAACAGGAAGAACATTCATATACCTGGTGGTCAAACCGGGGCCAGGCTTACGCTAATAACACAGGCTGGCGAATTGATTATCAAATATTGTCACCAGGGTTGAAGGGTAAAGTCAAAAAAACAGAAATATATAAAAAAGAAAAGTTTTCTGACCATGCCCCTTTAATTATTGAGTATGATTACGAGATCAATCCTTAATGCCTGGTTCTAGCGTCTCAATAACACCAAAAAAAAGCTGGCGGGATGCATGGGAAGCAATTGCAGAACCAGCAGTTATCAGGATGTTATTTCTGGGTTTTTCTGCAGGAATACCGATTCTATTAATATTTTCATCACTTTCACTTTGGCTGGGCGAAGCAGGTTTAAAAAAATCCAGTATCACTTTTTTTAGCTGGGCGGCATTGGGATATTCTTTTAAATTTGTATGGGCTCCGTTAGTTGATAAATTACCCATTCCCATTTTAAAGGGCTTACTTGGTCAGCGCCGTTCCTGGTTATTACTTGCCCAGTTGTCCATAATAACAGCCATACTGTGGATGGCTTTTACCGATCCCGCGGCAAGTTCTTCTCAATTGACTACCATGGCAATCGCTGCTGTATTGCTTGGTTTTTCATCAGCTACGCAAGATATAGTCATAGATGCTTACCGAATAGAATCATCCAGTAATATAGACCTGCAGGCGATGATGTCATCGGCTTATATAGTTGGTTATAGGGTTGGCATGATTATAGCGGGTGCTGGGGCTTTATATTTAGCCGCGTATTTTGGTACAACCAAACAAAATTATCATTACGATGCCTGGTTGCGGACTTATATCATTATGGCAGCAACCATGTTGGTTGGGATAGTAACCACCTTTGTTATTTCAGAACCAGACCGGGGAAAGCAGACAGAACACTCGACAATAGATTATTTACGTTTCTTATTCATGTTTGTGGTGGCTGTTTCGGGATTTATTGCAGTCTTTTTTTACAGTGCCGATGTGATTAAAGGGATCAAGGCACTGATAAAAATAATGACAATTAACACGCCAATAATGGGTTTAGTCATTGAAACGGCACGTTTAGTGTTTGCGATTATAACTGCTGCAATTCTCGCTAAAATTATGATTATTTTACATTTTGTAAATAAGGAAATGGTTGAAGAAGCGTATATCTCACCTATACGTGATTTCTTTATCCGTTATGGAAAAAACATCGCAATATTATTATTACTGTTAGTTGGGCTTTACCGTATTTCTGATATTGTATTGGGTGCTATTTCAAATGTTTTTTATCAGGATATGGGCTTTTTAAAGAAGGAAATAGCGACAGGTGTAAAAGTCTGGGGCGTTGTTGCGGCAATTTTTGGTGGTTTGCTGGGTGGTGCATTATCAATACGATATGGTGTGATAAAGATTCTTTTTTTAGGGGCTGTAGTATCTGCCGCTACCAATCTATTATTTTTATTATTGGCAAAGTCAGGCCATGACCTAACCCTGTTTTATATTGTTATATCAGCGGATAATTTTGCTGCAGGATTTGCCGGTGCCGCTTTTATTGCCTTTTTATCAAGTTTGACCAATATATCTTTCACGGCAATGCAATATGCAATTTTTAGTTCCTTAATGACATTATTACCTAAGACATTAGGGGGTTATTCAGGATCTATCGTAGAAGGTATCGGTTACCCAGATTTTTTCTTGTTAACGGCGTTATTGGGTGTGCCCGTATTATTTTTGATTTGGTTGGCTGATAAGTATTTTGTGATAAAAGATTAATGCGTTTTTAATGACTTAATATTTGACCAATATTGATAGGAATTATCACTTTTACGAATAATAAAAAAAGCAGGAATATGATGCTGATTAACAAAATCCAGCCCTTTTTTTTCCCCCATAACCATGATAGCGGTAGCAAGTGCATCAGCTGTCATGGCCGACTTATCGAGTACAGAGACTGAGGCGAGATGATGAGTAACAGGTCTTCCAGTATCAGGATCCAGTGTGTGAGAATAGCGCTTATTTGCTTTAACAAAGTAATTACGGTAATCGCCTGAAGTCGCAATAGCTAAATCATGTAAATCAATAACGAATGGTTGTTGTGGTGTGCTGTTTTTGGCAGGTTGTTCAATTTTAATTTTCCAGGGCTGGTTTTGTTTGTTATGTCCTTTGGCAGCAATTTCACCGCCAATCTCAACAAGATGATTAGTAAAACCGGAAGAAGTTAGGTAGCGGCTGATCGAATCGACAGCATAACCTTTGGCTATGGCTGAAAGGTCGATTTTAACCAGGGCTTTAGATTTTCGAATGGATGGTGGTTTTTCGCGTATTTCAATTAATTGGTTCCCGGTTAGTTCTAAAGCGTGTTTAATTTGTTGAGAATCCGGTATGGTAAACCGAACGTCAGGGCCAAATCCCCATAAATCCACCAGTGAAGCGATAGTAATATCAAATGCACCGCCAGAGCGTTTATTTATTTTATTTGCAGATATCAGAACATCCATTAATTGATTAGATACAGGAAACCAATCAAGCGATTGATATTGATTAAAACGGCTAATTTCAGAATCATCCAGATAGGTCGACATCTGCTGATTAATCTTGGCAAGCAATTCGTCTAAATCATGTTGTAATTTTTTAGTATCGTTAAAAGGGGAATGGTAATTGACGATTAGGCTAACATGGTAGCGTGTACCCATCGTTTTACCCTGTATTAAGACTTTTTTGAATTGATTATTAGAACTATCTGAACAGGAAGCCAAAAAAAGCAGTAAGGCGGTGAATATTGCAGGAACGGAATTCTTAAGCATTCATTAAAAACTATGGGAAAGTGTCAAAATTTGGTCACCGCGTTTAACTTCAATCGTAATCGAGGAGGCTTGCTGTAGCTCACCGAGAACCTGGGCTCCTTTTTGTGGGCTATCAAGTGCAATTCCGTTAACTGAAGTGATGATATCGTTGGCGCGTAAACCAATTTGACGGAATATTTGACGGTTGCTACCGGGCTGTACCTTAAATCCCATAAATTCATCCGTCTCATCGTTAAATACAGGTGATGGTGTTGCTACATCCATAAGTTTAGCCGGATTTGAAAGAACCTGTTGACGAAACCGGGATAAATCAGGAGCAGCCGGATTAGGGCGCTGTTGATGTGAATTAGTAGGGACAGGGGAATGTCCCCTGTTTTGCATAGAACTGTTTTGACCCCTACTGGGCAAAGAAATATTAGTGGCTTTATTGTTTTCTTTTCTGGGTAATAGCAATTCCACGATTGTTCCACGATTATTAATCAATACTTTATCTGGAAAAAGTTTAGTAACCGTAACATCTTCATTATCGTCAATTTTATCACCCGGCCCATAAACTTTTTGAGCTTGTCCATTTGAAGAAATCAGGGCGAAACCCTTTTTATTGGTATAGGCAACAATACCGTGTAATTTAAGATCAAGTTTGACGGGAGGAGGCGCTTTAGGAGCTTCGTTAGCAGGTGCTTTTGTGACGACCGGTGTTTTTTTAATTTCGCCAAACAGATGCAAATTAGCAATAATTTTGCCAAAATTTTTCTCAGCGGTATGAGGGTTAATACCAGGATTGGACACTGCTGTATGATTTTCAACATTGGCATTTACGGCAGGTACAGGGGTAATAACCAACCACATCAGTTTTGCCAGTGATATGCCCAATGTTATCACCAGTAGCAGACTGATATAATACGGTAATGAAGATTCCTTGGTTTTTATGGTAGCCATATGTTTACTTACTTGCTGCTTGTGTATTAATTAACAGGTTTGCGACTTCTTGATATTTTTCGGCACTTTTTTGTAATATTACAGCAGGTATATGTGGGCCTGGTTCTGTCTTATCCCAATCGAGTGTTTCCAGATAATCTCTAATAAATTGCTTATCAAACGAGGGTGGGCTGATACCAGGTTGATAGTGTTCGGCAGGCCAGAAGCGTGATGAATCAGGCGTAAGTATTTCATCAATCAATACTAAGTGGCCGGCTTCATCAAGGCCAAATTCAAATTTGGTATCCGCGATAATAATACCTTTTTGCAGAGCATATTGGGAAGCCTGTTTGTAGAGTTGTAAGCTAACATCACGCACCTGGTCAGCAAGAAAACCACCAATTAGGGCATGCATACGGGAAAAGTTGATATTAATATCATGGCCGCCAACGTCAGCTTTGGTAGAGGGTGTAAAAATGGGTTCAGGTAATTTATCAGCAAGTTGCAAACCTTCAGGTAAAGATATGCCACAAACCTTACCGTTTTCCTGATAGTCCTTCCATCCAGAACCAATAATATAACCTCTTACGATTGCTTCGACAGGAAGCGGTTTGAGTTTTTTTACAATAATGCTACGCCCTTCCAGCATGGTTTTTTCATCGGATGACAGTTTAAGGTCAGAGAGCGTTAACTCACTTAAATGATTAGGGATAATGCTATTGAGCTTATTAAACCAAAAGTTGGATACTTGTGTTAAAACAATACCTTTTCCAGGAATAGGATCAGGGAGAACAACATCAAAAGCCGATAGACGGTCGGTTGTGACAATCAACATATGATGTTCGTCTACATCATAAATATCACGTACCTTTCCTTTAGCAATTAAAGGCAAATGAGTAAGATTAGTGGTGAAAACAGGCTTAATCATGAATAAATAATTTTTCGACATGTATTAAAGAAAGTACGATATTTTAGCAGTAATTAAACGCAAGCATGAGAGAAATTTGGTTTAGGAAATGCAAGGGTGAAAAATCTAACATAGGCAAATACAGATTAGTTACGAAAGTATAAAGAATAATTGGTACATAGGTTAGAAATTTCAGTATACATAGTAAAAAATTATCAAATCAGGTCTATAATCTAATTTGCATAATAAATGAAAGGCTTTGTATGATGTTTTGCGAAAAAGACAATAAGCATAAAAGAGAATAACCGTAATGATAAAATACGAAACTGATCCCAAAAAACTGCGAAAAAAAGCCTATGCGTATATACGCGAACACTTATCAGAAGAGCAATTAGATCAGTGGAGTAAAGCTGAACAACAAATAATTTTAAGAATGATATATACATGTGGTGACTTATCTTTGATTGAAAATATTCAGATAAGTGATAATTTCATGGAGCAAAGCCTTGAGTTACTGGATGACGATTATGAATTACTGTGTGATACAGAAGTCGTTATAGCAGCTTTAAAACAAAATCTTTTAAAACATGAGCCGGTATGTTTGATCAATAAAGCGAGTGTTATTTCACAGGCTAAAGCCAATAAACAAACCCGCAGTATGGTTGCAGTAGACCTTTGGGGAAATTACCTTGCAGGCAGTATTATTGTTATAGGCAATGAACCTACGGCTTTATTTCGTTTAATGGAAATCCTTGAAGAAAATCACAATGATAATAGCGAGGATGATGATCAAAATAAACCGGCCTTGATAATTGCGACGCCTGTAGGTTTTTCCGGAGCAGCAGAAGCAAAGGATTATCTGTGGGAACACCATGAACGGCTAGGCATACCGTGCATCACTATTCTTGGAACACGAGGTGGTGGAATGCTGGCTGCATCAGCATTAAATACGTTGTTTAAAATCAAGCAAGATAAGTTCTATTAGTCACTACCGTTTGTCGGTTTTTAAATATTATCATTTTGAAACGATTGAACCAAAATGGGTAGTACCCGGTCACAAGGATTATACGAACTTAATGTGGCAGGAAAAACGATGAAAAAGCTAAACCTATACCCAATACACACCTTTATCCAAATGTTGTTACCCCTATTGGCAATATTAGTTACAACAAACACACATGCCAGTTACTGGGAGACATCACCACAGCACACATCTTATTCACCCGTGACCATTGATATCATAAAAGATCATGGTAGAGCCTTGCATCAATACAGTGCTACAAGCCGTAGAAACCATGTAAGACGAACTTATCTGGAAGCTGAGAAAGGCAGTCATTACAGTATCCGGGTTCGAAATACCTCCAATCGACGCGTAGGATTGGTCATTGCGGTTGATGGTAGAAATATACTAACGGGAAAAAAATCATGGCTTGGCAATCACGAGAAAATGTATATTCTGGATCCTTATGAAACATCTACCTATACGGGTTGGAGAACCGCAAAAAATCAGGTAAATCGTTTCTATTTTACCTCTTCGGATAATTCTTATGCTGATGCCTGGGGTGATCGAACCGCAATGGGTGTTATTGCCATTGCAGTGTATGAAGAAAAACACCGTGAACATTACTATAACAAAAAACATAAAGAATCATCGCCAAAAAGACAAATGGGTAAATCACGCAGTGGATACCTTGCTGAAGAATCCGCAGGTACAGGCTTTGGAGAGGAGGAGTATTCACCAACGGTTAGAGTCACATTTAAAGCTAAAAACAAGCCAATCATTAAACAGTTCATAAAATATGAATGGCGTGAAAGCCTTTGTAAACGTGGTGTCATTAATTGCCATAATTATAGAGATGACCGAGATGATAATCGTTTCTGGCCAGAAGATTCAAACCATGGTTATGCACCCTACCCACCAGGTTATTATCGTTCCCATGGAGCAAATGGACACTGGAAAGGTCGTTGGTCAGACCAGTTTAAACGGGGTTGGAATTATTCTGAGCGTGGTTGGTAGTAAGTATTTTTCCCTTTACTATAGTTGAAGAATGCTACAGATTAAATTGCACGCCGCTCCTTCACAAAATCCCTGCCTGGCTATTCAAGTGTGGTCAGGAAGCCCAGTGCGACCAGGTGGAGAGAAATTCAGTTTAAAAATTTACCCTGTTAATCAATGATAGCGTACACTTTAGAATCTTCTTGGTGAGTAGGGTAAACATGAATAATACGATTTTATTAATCATAATAGCCGCAATCGGCGGAATTGCAGTCTCGGTTCAGGGACAACTGATGGGTATTATGGATAGGGGCATGGGAACCAGGGAAAGTGTTTTCCTGACTTATGTTCTGGGTGGGTTAATTATGGTAGTTTATTTACTTCTCACGCCGGGTAATTTCAACTTTAAAGCCTTGGGGAACAGCATCCCTTTATACACACTTTGGTCTGGGGTACTTGGGTTGGTTATTGTTTCGGCAATTTCATTTACCATTCCCCGGCTGGGACTTGCTACAGCTTTTACCATAGTGATTGCCGCCCAGTTTATAATCACGGCGTTGATTGAACAATTTGGTTGGTTGGGGGCTACGGCACAACCCATCCACTGGGGGCGTTTGGCAGGGTTCTTTTCTATTATTATTGGTGTTTGGTTAGTAGCGAAAAACTAATAACTTCTAATGAAGGTGTAAGTGCTATCCGAGCTACGTAAAATCATGCGGTTTTTAGTGGGCATTTCCACACCATATTTTAGAATAATATCTTCACCAGCACGGGGAGAGAGGTTTAAAATATATAAAATCTGATCTTTAACATGCCATGCTTCTGCATCGACGGAAAAAGAGTCAGAAAGCAAACAGGTAGCACCGCCTGATTTGTAATAACCATTTTTATAAAAATGTTGTGCCCAATAGGTATCTTTGCAGTCATCCGCCTGGCGTTGGTATAGCCATTTTCCACCCACCAATATCTTTTCAATTCTGGCATCTGCTGGGCTTTTAAGTGGATTAGGGCTGTTTTGATTTATGCTCTGGAAAGCGCCAGACTGTATAAAATCATTAAAGTTAGAACAAGCTGAAAGTACAGTGAGTAATAATGAAATTAAAACAATAAGAGAAGTTTTTTTCATAAAGCGTTTATTGGCATTCAAAAACAGTTAAGAGAAATCTGTATGGGATATTATAGGTTTAGTTTATCATGATAGCAAAGTAGAAACAGTCACACATCATAATAAAGGAATATAAAAACAAAACCCCGGTTCGTGCCGGGGTTTTGTTTAAAAAATAGCTAAAAAATCAAGTGATCTTCTGATCAAGATCACCAGCAGCATATTTTTGAGACATTTGATCTAACGAATAGATTTTTCCAATTTTATCAGCATTACCTGCTGACCCGAAAGCTTCATAACGTGCCTTACAAATTTCTTTCATGGCGTTAGTCGATTCTTTCAAGAATTTACGTGGGTCAAAGTTAGTAGGGTTCTCTTTCAGATGCTTACGAATAGCACCTGTAGAAGCCATCCGTAAATCCGTATCAATATTCACTTTGGCAACGCCATTCTTAATGCCTTCAACAATCTCTTCAACAGGTACGCCGTAAGTCTGCCCCATGTCGCCACCATAACTATTGATGATTTCCAACCAATCCTGTGGAACGGAGGAAGAACCGTGCATAACGAGGTGGGTATTAGGAATACGTTCATGGATTTCTTTAATACGGTCAATGCGTAGCACATCGCCAGTAGGCTCTTTGGTAAATTTATAAGCACCATGTGATGTGCCGATAGCAATGGCCAGGGCATCAACATTGGTTGCCTTAACAAAGTCCGCTGCTTCTTCAACCGATGTTAAAAGCTGATCCATATCTAGTTGACCTTCAGCACCGTGTCCATCTTCTTCACCCATCATGCCGGTCTCAAGTGATCCAAGGCAACCTAGCTCACCTTCCACGGATACACCACCTGCATGAGCCATTTTGACTACTTCAGACGTAACGCCAACATTGTACTCGAAACTACCGGGTGTTTTCATGTCAGACATTAATGAGCCATCCATCATAACGGAGGTAAAACCAGATTGAATGGAACGCAGACATACAGCAGGCTCAGAACCATGGTCCTGATGCATGACGATAGGGATATGAGGGTACATTTCTGTCGCAGCCGTGATAAGGTGACGCAGGAAAGGCTCACCAGCATAGGAGCGCGCACCTGCAGAACCCTGCATGATGACAGGAGAGTTTGTCTCGTCAGCCGCTTGCATGATGGCATGAACTTGCTCCATGTTGTTTACGTTAAATGCTGGCATTCCATAGCCATTTTCAGCTGCGTGGTCAAGCAGTTGTCTCATTGAAATTAGGGCCATGTGGTCCTCCTTAATTTTTATAAAAAAGTAAAAAAAGTGCATGAATCATACAGGAGTTGATATTTCCTGAGCAATTCACATGTTTTTAACCTGAGGTCATGGATTCAGGTTAAGCAAATGAAATTAATTAACCATTGTGGTGATCGCCTACACGAATGATTTTCATTTGATTGGTTCCACCATCCGTACCTGAGCCAACCAAATCACCCTTGGTTATGATGACAAGATCACCATTGCTAACAATATTTTCTTCTAGCAAGTGTTCTACAACTAAACGGTTGGCTTCGCGTGGGCTGGTAAGTTTCTCGTGAATCCACACAGGGTAAACGCCACGGTATATGCTTACACGGCGACAGGTAGCCTTATGGGTTGTCATGGCATAAATGGGTATGCCTGAACTCATGCGGGACATCCATAATGCCGTTGAACCAGATTCGGTTAATGCGCCAATGCCTTTTACATCCATATGGTTGGCCGCATACATGGTTGCCATGGCAATGCCTTCGTCTATCCTTTCAAATTTACTACCAAGGCGATGCCCGGATTGTTTTGCCGTGCTTGCTTGTTCTGCTTCTACACAAATACTTGCCATTGCCGCAACAACCTTGTCCGGGTGCTTTCCTGTAGCAGTTTCACCAGAAAGCATTACCGCATCTGTACCGTCCATAACGGCATTGGCAACATCAAAAACTTCCGCCCGTGTCGGAATAGTATTTTCCGTCATGGTTTCCATCATTTGGGTTGCTGTAATAACCGCACGATTCATTTTCCGGGCACGTTTGATCAGTTTCTTTTGCATCAACGGTAAATTTGCATCGCCGATCTCAACACCTAAATCGCCCCGCGCAACCATAATAACATCGGATGCTTCAATGATAGCATCCAGGGTGGGTTGTTCCACTGCTTCGGCACGTTCTACCTTAGCCACAATAGCCGCATTGCTACCCGCATCTTTCAATAATTCCCTGGCATAAACCAGGTCTGCTGCATCCCTTGGAAAAGATACGGCGAGAAAATCAACACCAATTTCTGCGGCCGCTTTAATATCGTCTTTATCCTTGTCACTTAACGCTTCGGCAGAAATACCACCACCGCGCTTATTAATGCCCTTATTATTGGATAGCTCGCCACCTACAATTACCTTGGTGTGAATCTCGGTATTATCAATGACATCGGTTACTTTAAGGACGATGCGGCCATCATCCAGCATCAGGTCATCACCCTTGTAAACATCCCTGGGTAGGTCTTTATAAGCTATTCCGACACGCTCAGAAGTGCCGAGGTCTTTATCAAAAGCAGCGTCAAGTATAAAGCTATCGCCTGGCTTGATAATCACTTTGCCGTCAATAAAACGATCAATACGAATTTTTGGGCCTTGTAAATCGCCGAGGATACCTACTGTCCAGCCTAGCTTGTCAGAGGCATTTCGCACCATTTGAGCCCGTTTTTTATGATCTTCAATATTACCGTGCGAGAAATTTAAGCGTACAACATCCACACCTGCACGAATCATGGCTTCCACAGACTCTGGCGTATCGGTAGCGGGCCCCATTGTCGCTATAATTTTTGTCCTTCTCATGGTTCTTCTCATAAAGGAGAGTTTTCCTATTGCTATAATAAAGCCACAGTATACTGTGGCTTTATGACAGGGTTATTATCCTTTTGCTCGTTCTTCCAGCATGGCAACAACGGGTAGTTTCTTACCTTCCAGGAACTCAAGAAAAGAACCACCGCCAGTTGAAATGTAGGAGACTTTGTCGGCAATGTCATATTTATCAACTGCTGCCAGGGTATCACCACCGCCTGCTACTGAGAAACCATCAGATTCGGCGATTGCCATAGCAATTGCTTTAGTGCCTTCCCCAAACTGGTCAAATTCAAATACGCCAACCGGGCCATTCCAAACGATAGTGCCTGCTTTTTTAATAACTTCTGCAAGCTCTGCCGCTGATTTTGGGCCGATATCAAAAATCATGTCATCATCTGCAACATCTTCAACGTTTTTAATGGTGGCTTTAGCTGTCTCGGAAAATTCCTTGCCACAAACCACATCAACAGGAACAGGAATATCGCCACCGTTGGCCTGTGCTGCCGCTTTAAGTTCTTTTGCGGTTTCTACCAGGTCTTCTTCATAAAGTGATTTACCGACATTATGGCCTTCTGCCGCAATAAAGGTATTGGCGATACCACCGCCCACAATTAACTGGTCAACCACTTTTGATAGTGATTCAAGAACAGTTAGTTTAGTAGATACTTTGGAACCACCAACCAACGCAACCATGGGGCGCGCTGGATTATCCAGTGCTTTACCCAATGCTTCCAACTCACCTGCAAGCAATGGGCCAGCCGCTGCCGTTGGGGCAAATTGACCCGCACCGTATGTTGATGCCTGTGCACGATGCGCTGTGCCGAAAGCATCCATTACGTACACATCACAAAGTGCAGCGTATTGCTTTGAAAGCGTTTCGTCGTTTGCTTTTTCGCCTTTATTGAAACGCACATTCTCAAGTAGGACTACTTGTCCATTTTCAAGATTTGGTGCTTTTTCCAGATAATCCGTTACTAATTTTACCTCTTGGCCTAATAGTTCAGACATATGTGCTGCAACAGGCGCTAAAGAAAACTGCTCTTCTGGCTGACCTTCTGTGGGACGGCCCAGGTGGGACATAATCATCACTTTTGCGCCAGCTTTAACCAGAAATTCAATTGAAGGTAACGAAGCACGAATACGCTTATCAGAAGTTACTTTGCCATCTTTTATGGGCACGTTTAAGTCTTGGCGAATAAGAACACGCTTTCCCGCGAGGTCTAGGTCAGTCATCTTGATAACAGACATGGATGAGCTCCTTTAAGTTTTTTAGATTAATTAAATAAGCATTGAATATTTTTGTGCAAAACTTATTAAATTAATCTAAAGGGCTGATAAACAGCCCTTTAGATTTAGGGTGTAACTCTATAAATTAAGCTACGTGTTCAACCAGGCGGAGCATATTACAGGTGTAACCGTACTCGTTGTCGTACCAGGAAACGACTTTAACGAAAGTATCATCAAGTGCAATACCTGCGCCAGCATCAAAGATTGACGATGCGCTGATTCCACGGAAGTCAGAAGATACCACTTTCTCATCAGTGTACTGAAGTGTTCCTTTAAGTGAGCTTTCTGAAGCTTCTTTGATAGCACCACAAATATCATCGTAAGATGCGGGTTTGTCTAGTTCACAGGTTAAATCAACAACAGAAACGTCAACTGAAGGGATGCGGAAAGCCATGCCGGTGAGTTTACCGTTAAGCTCAGGAAGTACCACACCTACAGCTTTTGCAGCACCCGTTGATGATGGGATAATGTTCTCAAATACAGAACGTCCGCCGCGCCAGTCTTTCATTGAAGGACCATCAACCGTTTTCTGTGTAGCCGTTGATGCGTGAACCGTTGTCATTAAACCACGCTTTAAACCCCAGTTATCATTAATAACTTTAGCGATTGGTGCAAGACAGTTAGTCGTACAAGATGCAGCAGAAATGATTTCTTGTCCATCGTAAGCGTCGTGGTTTACGCCATAAACGAACATTGGGCCACCATCTTTACAAGGAGCTGATTGAACGACTTTTTTAGCACCAGCATCAATATGAGCCTGACAGCTTTCCTGTGTTAAGAAGAAACCAGTACAGTCGATTACAACTTCTGCGCCTACTTCGTCCCACTTAAGATCAGCAGGATTACGCTCAGCAGTGATGCGGATTTTGTTGCCATCTACCGTGAAAGAAGTATCGTCTACGTCAGATACTTCACCATCAAAACGACCGTGGGCAGTATCGTATTTAAGCATGTACGCCAGATAATCATTTTCTAGTAGGTCATTGATACCGACGACTTCTAATGATGGGAAATCTTTTTTGATTGCACGGAAAACCATACGTCCGATACGGCCAAAACCGTTAATTCCAACTTTTGTTGCCATGGGGGAACTCCTTAAAAGTTATAAAAAATAAATAAGATTTTTTGAAATGTTTAGATTGCCCTACTACACGCCAGTTTAAGGTGGAAATATGAACTTAGCTTTTTATAAACAAAATAAAGATAAGTGTTTCCTACGCAGAAATGATGTGTAGCAGGGATAAGTTTATGTAGTCAAATTACGCGACTTCGTTAATTGCGCCGACGACATTATCAACAGTAAAACCAAAGTACTCAAACAGCTCAGGCGCTGGGGCGGATTCACCAAAAGTGGTCATTCCAATCACTTTGCCATTTAAGCCAACATACTTGTACCAGGCATCTGGTGTAGCGGCTTCAACCGCAACACGCGCAGTAACTGCAGCAGGAAGTACAGATTCTTTATAGGCATCATCTTGCGCCTCAAAAGTATCAACTGAAGGCATGGAAACAACGCGAACTTTTTTATCCGAAGCTTCTGCTGCCTGCATCGCCAGGTCAACTTCAGACCCGGTTGCAATGACGATGACGTCTGGCGTGCCATCGGTATCTTTTAGGATGTAACCACCCTTGGCGATATCAGCGATTTGTGCATCGGTACGGTTCTGGTGCGCCAGGTTCTGACGTGAGAAGATCAAGGTCGTTGGACCCTCTTTACGTTCGATTGCAGCTTTCCATGAAACGGCTGTTTCTACTGCATCACAGGTCCTCCATACAGACATATTTGGAATCATGCGTAGCGTAGGAATTTGCTCAACAGCCTGGTGGGTTGGGCCATCCTCGCCCAAGCCAATCGAATCATGCGTGTAAACAAAAATGGTTCGAATCTTCATTAATGCTGCCATACGCAATGCGTTACGCGCATATTCAGAGAACATCAGGAAAGTAGCGCCATAAGGTAGCAGGCCACCATGTAGGGTTACACCATTCATAATGGCTGACATTCCAAATTCGCGAACACCATAAGAGATGTAATTACCCGCAAAATTCATTTCTGTCGAACCATTATTATCGTTAATCTTAACGCTACATTCACTAAATGTATTATTTGACGGTGTCAGGTCAGCAGAACCACCGAGGAATTCAGGCAACACCTTACAATAACCATTCAAAGCCATCTTGGATGAAATACGTGTCGCTTGCGTGGGTGCCTTCTCATTCACTTCAGCAATGAATTTTTCAGCATATTCTGACCAGCCTGCTGGTAGATCACCTGCCGTACGACGCTCAAACTCGGCCGCTTCTTCTGGATAGGCTTTAGCATAAGCCGCAAATTTTTCATTCCAGCTGGCTTCTGCAGCTTTGCCAGCTTCTTTTGCATCCCAGCCGGCATAGACATCATCAGGTATATCAAATGGTACATGGCTCCAGCCAAGGTTTTCACGTGTTGCTTCGATTTCTTCCATGCCCAAAGCTTCACCATGCACATGATGGCCACCTTCTTTATTAGGCGCGCCTTTACCGATAACGGTATTACAACAGATCAATGAAGGCTTGCCAGTCTCTGCGATTGCCGCTTCTGTTGCTTTCTTGATAGCTTCTGCATCATGGCCGTCGATAGACTGAACATGCCAGTTATAAGCTTCAAAACGCTTGGGCGTATCGTCAACAAACCAGCCATCAACATTTCCGTCAATCGAGATATCGTTGTCATCATAGAACATGATTAATTTGCCCAGGCCAAACGATCCTGCCAAAGAACAGGCTTCATGTGAGATGCCTTCCATTAAACAACCATCACCCAGGAATACATAAGTGTTGTGGTCAACAATTTCATGACCATCTTTATTAAACTGTGCAGCCATAACCTTTTCGGTCAAAGCCATACCTACAGCATTTGCAACACCTTGACCAAGAGGGCCTGTAGTTGTTTCGATACCTGGGGTATAACCGTATTCCGGGTGCCCAGGGGTCTTGGAATGTAATTTACGGAAAGCTTTCAGGTCATCTATTGATAGATCATAGCCCGTAAGATGTAATACCGAATAAGGCAACATTGAACCATGCCCGTTAGACATAATAAAGCGGTCACGATCAGCCCATTTCGGGTTTGTTGGGTTATGCTTCATGAAGTCGTTGTAGAGTACTTCAGCTATATCCGCCATTCCCATAGGGGCACCAGGGTGTCCGGAGTTAGGGATTTGAATTGCGTCCATAGCAAGAGCGCGTATGGCGTTAGCCAGTTTTGCACGATTTGACATTAAGGCTCTCCTTGAGTGTTTTAATTTTATAAATCTTGATAATAGATTGCTTTACAGCCTTGCTTGATTGCCTCAATTATCATTAATTTGAGAAACTAAGGATGTAAGCCAAGCCGTATAGAAATCTACTATTATGTCTGATCCTGGTATGCAAAATTCTGTGTTTAATCTGGCTAAAAATATTGATAGCAGAACGGGGGACAGAAAATTTGGAGCGGCTATTGTGTCCGACTTGGCTAAAATGAGCAACATCTAATTGGGGATATACCCTGTTTTTATACAGGTTTTGCTTTTGCCTCAATGCAATAAGAATGCAATAAGAATGCAGTAAGCTTGATTCTCCCATTGATATTATGGTCAGTTATAAACAACCTTCTATCCAATACTAGAAATATTTCTTTATTTACTGTATTATCCTCCGCCCACTGTTTGAGGAGCGTTGCAACCAGACTTTCTGCTTCTATAAGAAGTATAAGAATACGTCAGGCTAGGCTCAAACAAATTTCTACTATGCAACGGCGCTCAGCTAATATTTAAGGAGAACTTAATATGGCTGGGAATCATCTATTTACTTCCGAGTCTGTATCAGCGGGTCATCCCGATAAATTGGCGGATCAAATTTCTGATGCCGTCCTTGATGCAATTCTAGAACAAGACACTTCAGCACGCGTTGCCTGTGAAACCATGGTTAAAACCGGCATGGTCATTTTGGCGGGTGAAGTAACAACATCAGCTATTATTGATTATGAAGCGATTGTCCGTGGTGTTGTTAACGACATCGGCTACACCAGTTCTGAGATTGGTTTTGATGGCGACACTTGTGCAGTGTTAAACGCTTTAGGCCAGCAATCACCCGACATTGCGATGGGTGTCGACCGTGAAGATAAAGAATCACAAGGTGCTGGCGACCAGGGTTTAATGTTTGGCTACGCGAGTAATGAAACCGACGTTTTAATGCCTGCTCCAATCACATACTCCCACCTTTTAGTGGCAAAGCAAGCAGAGCTGATGAAAAATGGCACTCTTGATTTTTTGCGTCCCGATGCTAAAAGCCAGGTGACTTTCCGTTACGAAAATGACAAGCCAGTAGCGATTGATGCGGTGGTACTTTCTACACAGCATAACCCGGATATCAGCCTGTCTGACCTTCAAGGTGCGGTGATGGAAGAGATTATCAAGCCAGTGCTTCCAGCAGAATGGCTAACGGCTGATACGCAATACCATATCAATCCAACAGGGCAATTTATCATCGGTGGCCCGGTAGGTGATTGTGGCCTGACTGGCCGTAAAATCATTGTTGATACTTACGGCGGCATGGCACGTCACGGTGGCGGTGCATTTTCTGGTAAAGACCCCTCAAAAGTTGATCGTTCAGCAGCATACGCTGGTCGTTATGTGGCTAAAAACATTGTTGCAGCCGGTCTTGCCGAGCGTTGTGAAATTCAGGTTTCTTACGCAATCGGTGTGGCAGAGCCTACTTCAATTTCGATTGAGACATTCGGCACAGGCACAATGAGCGATGAAAAAATCGAAGCTTTGGTGCGTGAGACTTTTGACTTGCGTCCTTATGGCATCGTTACCATGCTTGATCTTCTGCAACCTATTTACCGCCAAACAGCTGCTTATGGGCATTTTGGGCGTGAAGATATTGGGCTGCCCTGGGAAAAGACAGATAAAGCCGCCGAGCTTAAAGCAAACGCTTAACACTAACAACACACAAAGCTCCCTCTCCTGGCAGGAGAGGGTTGGGGTGAGGTAGAAAATTTGTACCCCCACCCCGGCTCTCCCCCAGAGTGAGAGGGAGCCAAACAAATATACTTTTAGGAAATTAACATGACAAACGCAAAAGATTATATCGTAGCCGACATCAGCCTGGCTGATTGGGGACGAAAAGAATTAAACATCGCTGAAACAGAAATGCCGGGCCTTATGGCACTTCGTGCAAAATATGGCGATGAAAAACCATTAGCAGGTGCTCGCATCGCGGGTTCTTTACACATGACAATCCAGACCGCTGTTTTGATTGAAACCTTAACAGCACTCGGTGCGGAAGTACGCTGGGCATCGTGTAATATTTTCTCTACGCAAGACCATGCAGCCGCCGCTATCGCAGCTTCTGGCGTTCCAGTTTTTGCTACCAAAGGCGAAACACTGGATGAGTACTGGGATTATGCACACAAGATTTTCGAATTCGGTAATGAAACAGCCAATATGATCCTTGATGATGGTGGCGATGCAACCATGCTGATTGAACTTGGCACAAAAGCAGAAAAAGACCTTTCTGTACTTGATGATCCATCAAGTGAAGAAGAAGTCGCGCTGTATAAGTCAATTAAAGAAAAGCTCAAGACATCACCAAACTGGTACTCCAACATCCGTCCAAATATCCAGGGTGTTACGGAAGAAACAACCACGGGTGTCCACCGTTTATACGAAATGGAAAAAGCAGGCGAGCTAATCTACCCCGCGATCAACGTAAACGACTCTGTTACAAAATCCAAGTTTGATAACCTTTACGGTTGTCGTGAGTCTTTGGTTGACGGCATCAAGCGTGCAACGGATGTAATGATTGCAGGTAAAATCGCGGTTGTCCTTGGTTACGGTGATGTGGGCAAAGGTTGTGCACAATCACTTCGCGGTCTTGGCGCAACGGTTTGGGTGACTGAAATTGACCCAATTTGTGCATTACAGGCATCTATGGAAGGCTACCGCGTTGTAACTATGGACGATGTTGCTGATCAAGGTGATATCTTTGTTACGGCTACCGGCAATTTCCACGTTATTACCGAAGCACATATGTTGAAAATGAAGCATGAGTCGATTGTTTGTAATATCGGTCATTTCGATAATGAAATCGCTGTAGCTGATATGGAAAAGTATGAGTGGGAAAATATCAAGCCACAAGTTGACCATATAATCCTTCCTAGCGGCAATCGCATTATCCTGCTGGCACAAGGCCGCCTGGTTAACCTGGGTTGTGCAACGGGTCATCCTAGCTTTGTTATGTCGAACTCCTTTACAAACCAGGTATTGGCACAGATTGAGCTTTACAAAGACGGCGACAAATACGAAAACAAGGTTTACATGCTGCCTAAATCACTGGATGAAGAAGTTGCCCGTTTACACCTAGGCAAGATCGGCGCTAACCTGACTGAATTGACTGATTTCCAGGCTAACTATATTTCTGTAGATAAGAATGGGCCTTACAAGGTTGAGCATTATAGATACTAACACCATTAGTTTCTTCTTACCTGAGTCACAGATTCAGGTTTAGTAAAGCCTCTTCTCTTCTTGCAAGGAAGGGGCTTTTTTATGCTTCGGCACGTTCAATAATTTTGAGCAAGAGAGTAAACATGAAAGCACAATCATTCAGCTTTGAATTTTTTCCGCCCAAAACAGACAAAGGATCAGAAAACCTTGCCAAGGTCAGGGATTCCCTGGCAGCACTTAATCCGGCTTTTTTCTCGGTAACCTACGGCGCTGGCGGTTCAACCCAGGACTGCACTTTGCAAACAGTTCTTGATATTCAAAAGCAAACAGCTATCCCGGCTGCTCCGCATCTATCCTGTGTTGGTTCAAGCAAAAGCCAGATCCGTGAGATTTTAAATACCTATATTAAAAATGGCATCAAGCGCATTGTTGCCTTGCGAGGCGACTTGCCTTCAGGTATGCAGGACATTGGCGAATTTCAATATGCCAATGAGCTGGTTGCGTTTATTAGAGAGGAAACAGGTAACCACTTCCAGATTGAAGTAGCTGCCTACCCGGAAATGCACCCACAGGCCCCTGATTTTGCAACGGACCTTGAAAATTATGCTAACAAGATACGTGCAGGCGCAGACCGTTCCATCACGCAGTATTTTTATAATACGGATGCTTATTTTTACTTTGTTGATAGTTGTCAGAAAAAGGGCATAGATGCGCCCGTTGTACCCGGAATCATGCCGGTTACTAACTTTGTGCAATTGGCACGATTTTCCGATGGCACTGGAGCCGAAATTCCTCGCTGGTTGCGCAAACGCCTGGAAGGCTATGGTGATGATCTGGATTCAATCACAAAACTCGGTACAGAGTTTGTATCATCAATGTGTGAAAGACTACTTGAAGGTGGTGCACCCGGTTTACATTTTTATACGATGAATCGCACGGAAACTACGATAACTATCTGGAATAACCTGGGCTTATCCTCTATGGCCTAGCCCGGATGTTTCACAGAAATTCTGGCACAAAAAAGCCGCTACTCCCGATTAACCAGGATAGCGGCTTTTATTTTATCTGAATTAATTTATTGCGTTACTACGGTAACGGTAACAGTATCAGAGTAAGTACCGGCATCAACTACGGCTGGTAGAGCTGGAGAAACAAGGTCTAAAGATGTTGCAGCTGTGTTACAAGATTGTGTTACGGTGTTTGCGCCTGCGGCTGAATTTGTGACACCCGCATAACTAATCTCGTAGTTAACCAGTGTAGCGCCAGATGTATTGTGTTTTAGTTGGTAACCATTGGCTGATGAGAAAGTCATATCACATTGACCTTGAGAATTTGATTCCAGGCCAAGTGTTCCAAGAGAAACAGTTTTAGCATCAATATCAGATGTTACGAAACTGTTCGTGCTACCAACAGCCGTACCTATTAAATTAACGTAAGCATCTTTTGTTACATTAATTGAAATGTCAGTTGAATCTGTTGCTGCTGCAAAAACAGATGAACTTGAAGCGAGAAGAATGCCTGCAGCGATTAGGGTTTTTGTGAAATTCATTTTATATCCTTTTTTATTAGGTTTGTTTTAGGGGTTAAGTCTTTAAAAAACAGGCTAATTGAATAATTTTTATATTGCTTAGCGTTGTTGATTTAAGTAGGGACAGTGTAGTGATTTTTAGCTTAACCTTACCTGAACAAACTCTTAAATGAGCTACCACTTATCTCATGTTGAATTTATTCGCCTTATAAAATATGAAATGAATGTAAGGTCGATTAATTGATAATAACTAATTTACCCGTATCGTAGACCTGCCCCTTTTTATCGGGGACATTAATGAACAGTGCTTGCATGTCCGGGTAATCAAATAGCTCTAGTTTATACTTCCCTGCTGGAACGGAAGGCATGCGGAAGCGCCCTATTTTATTTGAGAAAAATGCGATTGTTTTGCCTTTTTTGCCTTGGGGTATCCATTGACCACCTTTATACGGGAGAGGTTTTCTGTTCTGGTCAATTAATACGCCATCGACAATCGTTGCAGGAACACCCCCGGCATCTAGCAAATAACCCTGGTGGTATTTTGGAAAAACTTCAAACTCGGTTTTTTCTGAATCATAGCCATTTGGCAGGGTTGCTTCATCAATATTGATTTTGCCATAACGGTAAGATTCCAGAGGAACGACCGCACGCTTTCCTTTTGCTGGAATCAATGCGGTGTAATTATCCGGCAATCCTGTTTCATTATCATCAGAGTAGATAAAACGGGCGTTGCCATTGTTAATGGCAATCGGTTTTTGCTGATTCGGCGGCCCCCCTACTAAAGCAAAGCTATCATTTATTGGGTAAGAGGTAGCACAGTGCTTGCCTACACAGGCTAAACTGGTATTAAATCCAACATTTAAACGTTGTGAATTTTCACCATTACCCTTGCTCCTATTTCGCGCATAGAACTGAGTCTCAAAGTGGCTATCTTTATAGTTTAGGTCAAGCTGTTGTTGTTGGGAATCATCACTCTGCCTATAAGCGAGTGAGCCAGACAAACTATTTTTGCCTAGTATGCTGAGTGGCTTAACACTTAACCTGCTTTCGTAGGATTTATTTTTACTATCGACCAGCAGGTCGATATCTTTTCGGCGGCGATGTTTTTCCCGTGACAAGGGAATCGTTAACTGCATATTGACTGAAAAATCATCATGCGTATCGTAACGCGCCCCGAGGCTCCAACGGATTCCATTATTGAATCGTTTGCTTGCACTCAAATCAGCAAATAATGTTTTATCTTTATCGTAATATTCCGATGCCGCAATATTAAGCCTGCCTTGCCATTTCGCACCCAGGTCAAAGCCAAACTGGGTTTGTAGCCTTGCCTGTAATTTTCTGTTTTTGTTTTTATCAATAGCGTCGCTGATAATATCGCTGTCAATGATGTCGAAATCAGCTTTAGTGTTTGTAATTATTTTTCCTGCATCATTTAACATTGAAAATTCTTTAGTGCGATATTCTCCCGATATACTCCAGTTTGTTATAAAACGCCCAATGCGGGTATCTAGCTGTAGAGAGTCTTCCCGTAATGTATCCAGGCCAATAAGTTGCCGTTTGATATTGGGTTTAAACTCAAATCGCGCCGCATACCCGGTGGCATCATTGCTACCCCCACCACTAAGTGCAAAACTCTGTTTTAACGAGCCAAAGGGCACAGAAGCAATGGCTTCGGCTCCCAGTAAGTAACTATCCGTGCTAAATTGTGCATCCAGGCTTAGTGTTAACTCCTTGCTGATGCCCTTTTGGTAGTAACCGCTAAAGATAGGTTTATTGAGTAATTTATTGTTTCTGTAGGCTTCTTTATTATTCAAAATCCCGACACTAAACGCCCATAAAGAAAGCTTAGGCTTTAGCAGGTGTGAATCGTAATACTGGAGGCTGGTTTTTTCGGTGATTTTACCAAATTCGTCTTTTATCTTTATGCGTATATTGTTTGCACCATCGTAGAGGCCAATATCCTCTAAAGAGTAAATACCTTCATCCAGGTAAAAGCGCTGATGCAGGCGCTCATTAATATAAACTTCAACTTCCGAATCTGTTTCCAGAACAAATGATTCATTTGCCTTGGGGCGGATTTGAATTTGTGGATCCATGAAAAACTCTTTACTCACACGAAACCCGGTTAACTCCAGGTTTTCCTGAAAGTTTCTGTTACCGGTTGCTACTTCCCCCACCACAAAACGTTTTAAATCATTGGGTTTATCATAGGTTAACGTGGTTCTTTGTGATTTCCACTTTCCATTGTTGATATCGGTACGGTTTTCAAATACAACATCACCAATATTAGCGCTACTTTCGAAGCGGAATTTATGATCACTGGTTTTTGCCCCTCCAGACGTTGTTAAGCCGATATTGGAGTACATATTTAGAAAAGCACTAATTTCACTCGCGGTAATTTTATTTTCATCACGCACACTTGCTCTTTTTTTAGAGCGCATGGACAAAACCCTGGGTTTGCGCAGTTCTGGTTTTATCATTAGATCAAGGCTTAAATTGATTGAATTGTACGAGGCATTCATGCCTAACTTGGTTAGCTGCGTAAACGTAATACGTTTAGTAGAAGATAACTCTTTTTTGATGCGTTTATAGATGTGCGCCTTAAGCACTTTTTCCAGTAATGGCAACAGTGTTTTCACATCGGTGCTATCCATTAGCTGCCTTTGCTTGTTACTGTAGACCGTGACATCGCCCTGAACGACTTTGTTAACACGCAACTCTACGTTTATTTGTGATGGAACGGTACGAACAACCTTTTTATTGCCAAACGCCTGTGCATATAAAGCAGCCAGGTCGGTAGGAGTACTGGTTGTGACCTTATCCGTTTTTTTGTTTTTTTGAGGTTTATCTCCAAAAGCCTGTGCATAGAGCGCTGCCATATCGGCATTTTGTGAGGATGCTGGGCTGATTGCTGCAATTTGTTGTTGGGCTGGCTTCTTATTGCCGAATGCTTGCTCATATAAAGCAGCCATTTGTGCATCGCTTGTTTTATCAGCAAATGCAGGAACAACAGTTAATCCGGCAACAAGAAAAAAAAATGACCAGAACCATGCCCTTCCCAGTGCAAGGGTAGTCACTTCATGGTTCTGGTCTGTCACTAATATGGTCATGACGATTGCAATGACTCATCAAAAGATCAATCAACGAATCAGCAAAAGTAAAATGAACTATCGTGGATAGCTAATCGTCGCTGTCCAGCGGCCATTAACAAAACCTTTGGGCAATGGAATAAAGAAACGCTTGGTTGAGCCTGCCAAAACATTATTACCATTGATACCTTTTAGTGCATTACCCTTTAGGGTAAGAACCCGATTGCCATTGCGTAGCGTAAGCGTGGAATAATTCATCAGCTGATGGCGTGTACCACCATTTGCCAGTGTTACCGCCAACTTATTACCGTTACGTTGTACCGCTTTAACCTGCACATTGCTTTTGGTTGCATTGGGTTGCACGTAAAGCGCCCCTACCAAAGTCATTAGCATATTGATGCCAGTTTGTTTCTGTTTTTCCAGCGAAACGTAAACCTGCTCGGCAATCAGGCGATAAGCCTTCTCGCGTTGTAGATTGGGTGAACCTAACCATTCGACGCGTACTTTTTGCGTTGAACGTGGCGGTATAATGGTCTGCGGTGGATAGATCATAAAATCTTTATCCGCAGGTCTTCTTATCTCACGGTTATTGACTTGTTGTCGTGTCATTACACTAAACTGTACCGCTATAGGCTTGTTACTCTCATTGGTCACACGAAATGATTGCTTGGCACCACCACCAGAGGGTTTCAACACCAGTGATAAAGGATTCATTTGCAAGGCACTTGCCACCTGGCTAAATGAGAGTAAAACCAGCAACAAGATTGAGGTGAGTAATTTATTTTTATTCATTGTTATACATCCTATTTGTATTATTTTTATTGTGAACTAAAGGAGATCCTTATAATTAATTATTGTTACTTCTCCGTTCATCGGAATATACAATGCTTATTATTTACCCACGCTTAATAGGATAAATTATGGGAAATTTTATTATTTACTCAGTTGTGGCTTCTGTTGTTTTGACTGTTGTGCTGAATGTTATATTATTACTTTTTCCTCAAGTTGCAAACAAACTACAAAAGAAGTTTGAAGAAAATGCCCGCCGCACGATTGAGCGACATGAAGACCCGAATCAGCCACGGGTGAAAGTATTTTTCCCCTGGAAGATAATGCTTGCAGTATCAATTATATTGACGATATTACTTAATCTGATTAGTTTCCTTTCATGATGAGTATTTATGAAAAATAGATTCTGAAGATGCCTAAAAAGTAACTAAGCGGGATATTAAAGTACAAAGAGCAGTAATACTTTTTTCTCATTTATTGTTAGGAAAAGCTTGATATAAAGCAGTTCAACCAGAAGAAGTTTGTCCTATACTCGAAATGATATATACATTTAGCAATAAAATGTAACGCATCAACCCCTTTAGTTGCACATTGGAGAATTATCATGAAAAAACAGATTTTATCATTTTTATCAACAACATCAGTGGCCGCTTTATTAGCACTCTCAGGAACAGCATCAGCTGACTGGTGGGATGGATGGAATAATGGCAGTGGTTCTGGCCAAGGCTATGGAAATGCTCAGGGTGATACCAGGGGTGCAGGTAATGCTGCGGGTGACTATCAAGGTTCTGGCCGTGGCTGGGGCACAGGTAAAGGTGATGCCGATGGTCAAGTTGATTTTACGATTACCTTTAAAGGAAAAGGCAAAACAGATATGGATACTGCAGGCAACCTGACAGGTAATTCGCGTGGAGCGGGTAACACGGCAGGAGACTGGGCAGGCCAGGGAAATACCGCAGGTAATTTTGCTGGAAACGGTTATGGCCAGGGTGATAATTCTGGTTATGGTGGTGCTCCCTGGGGTAATTATAACCG
>CAZPEE010000001.1:0-6949 GCA_964585525.1 uncultured Cocleimonas sp. | reverse complement strand
CCCCGCTCTTCCATGCCATCCTATTCACAAGCGCCACAAACACGCATGATGGCTCCTGGCTTGGCACCCCGTACTGGTTTTGCTGCGCCTACATTCGAGCAAAAACAAGCCCAAATGGAAAAAATGCGCAAGCAATTTGAAGCAATGGCACAGAAAATCGCAGAGCAACAAAAAGCCGCTGCAGCGGCTTATAATAAATCTCAAGGCGCAGTAATGGCTACACCGCCTGCAGCAGTAAAAAGTAAGCAATAATCAAGGATCTATAAATAGCTAATTCCCGGACAACAGTTGTCCGGGAAACATGGTAGGTTTATGATATGCCAACTGATTGGTTGGCACAGCTATCTAAACAAACTTACCGGCGCAATTGATAACAACCCTCTTACATTGAAATAACCGGCCATACCAACCAGCACAGCGCCAATAACTGTTCCTTTAGCGATTAAACTTAAATTAATTTCAGGGTTTAAATCAAATAAAACATATGCGGCAATATTACCGGTGGTGAGTGCCAGGATACTTGCCAGTAAACCGGCAAGCCCACCAATAAGGCTAAATTCCAGTAACAGGTTACGGCGTAAATAAGTGCGGCCGGCACCCAGCGTTTTTAAGATGGCTATTTCTTTGCGGCGCATTGTTTTTTGTGATTGCAGTGCGGCAAACAACACCACCACACCAGCAAGCAGAGTAAACAGGAATATTGCCTGTACGGCAAATGCAGCTTTATTAATCAAATCACGTACCTGGGCTACTATCGCACTCACATCAATATCAGTAACACTTGGAAACTGATGAATTAGAAGGGGTAATTTCTCGATGGCTTGATCGCCAAGATACACACTGGTGATATAAGTTCTGGGATAATCTTTGATGGCCTGCGGTGCTAATAAAACGAAGAAGTTCGGTTTCATACTGTCCCATTTTACGCTTCGCAAGCTGATGATTTTTTCTGTGATACGTTGCCCGGCAATATCAAATGTGAGGCTGTCACCCAGCTTTAGCTTTAGTGTTTTGGCAATGCCCGCTTCTACCGATAGTCCCTTGTGAGCATCTTTTTTAAACCATTTTCCATCGCTGATAAAATTGCCGTCGGGTATCGTTGCGGTCGCTGATAAATTAAACTCACGGATTAGTAGGCGCTGAGCACGTTGTTTTTGATAATCATCGGGTGAAACTGCTTTATTATTAATTGCCACCAGGCGACCAAGCAGCATTGGGTACAAAGGTGTTTGATCTTTTTTAATGGACAGCTTTTCATGTAGAAAAGCCTGCAATGGCTTGACTTCATCAGGCTGGATATTTATCAGGAAATGATTGGGCGCATCTGCCGGGATGCTTGCTTGCCAGCGATTGATCAAATCACCGCGCAAAGTTGAGAGCAATAGTAAACTGAACAAGCCAACAGCAAATACCACTACCATGATAGTCATACGCCGATGAATTTTTGGTAATGCCCAGCGTTGACCTAATTTTCCAAGAATGCGTAGCATGATTGTGGCGATAAGCCAGAAGATTACCAAAGCAGAAATAACGGCAATTAGCAACGTTACACTGAGTTTTAAATCCTGGGTTTGCAGCCACATTAATAAGAAAATTGCAGCACTTAACATAATAAACGAGAGTACATAGGGTGTTTTTAAGCGGCGGTTTTGAGCTTGTAAAATCTGGATAGGGGCAATGTTAACTAACTGCAATAACTGTGGTACAGAAAACCCTATTGCCATGACCCATGCGGTAATAAAGCCTGTTAACACAGGTTGCCATCTGGCAGCCGGTAAATTTTGTCCGATAAAATCCTGTAGTGTACTGGCTAGCAGAGTCTGTATCAAAAACCCTAGGGCAGAGCCAAATATTCCTGCTAGTGCCGCTATGATGAACAGTTGTCCCAGATACCGAAACACTATTTGCTTGCGGGATGCTCCCAGTGTTTTGAGTACCGCTACCGGAGTGGTTTCCCGGCGGGTCAGGCTATAACTGCTAAGAGCGATACCAGCACCGGCCAAAATAACGGCAAGTAGCGATGCCATTTTTAAAAAACGCTGACCACGTTGTAAGGCATTCTGCACCGTGGGCAAGCCATCTTTCAGCGTGCGCAAACGTTCGCTGGGCTTTAGCCGCGCTTTAAGCCAATTTTTGTATTGATTTATGTGTGCTTCATCACCTATGAAAAAATAACGGTAACTGGCACGACTGGCAGGTGTTAATAGACCCGTCTGTTTCAGCTTTTCCAGCGGTATAATAAGAACCGGAGCAATTTGAAAAGCACTGCTTGCCTGGTCAGGCATTTTACGGATCATTTTGGCAAGGTTAATTTTGCTTTGGCCAAGCTGTACCTGAGTGCCAGCCTTAACGCCCAGCGCAGCAAATAAACGGGTCTCGGCTAGAGCATTATTATTCCCCAGTTTGTTGATAGAAAGGGGTAGGGGAGCATCATTGATGTCAGTGCTTACTTTAAGCTCCCCCTGCAAGGGATAATTTTTGGAAACAGCTTTAACCTGGGCAAGCTGAAATTTCTCACCGTAAGAAACCATACTGGGAAAAGAAAGGATACTTGCTTGCAACAGCCCCTGTTTGTTAGCTTCGCCCAAAAAATCCGGGTTGATAGGCCGTGTTGACGTGATAACCAGGTCACCGCCCAATAACTGGCTTGCTTGCATGCTCATGGCTCGGTCTGCCCTATCTGTAAAGAAGCCGACTGAGGTTACCGCAACCACCGACACCAATAGGGATAGAAACAATAAACGGGCCTCCGCAAGATGCCAGAATTGCCTCAACTGATTAAAATAACGAACAAAAATCATGTTTTTAATTTGCCATCTTCCAGGTGATAGCGTGTTGCACATTTCATCGCCAGACTATCATCATGGGTAACCATGACCAGGGTTGTTCTGTGTTGTTGCTGAAAAGAAAAAAGCAGGTTAATAATTTCTTCTCCCGTTTTTTTATCAAGGTTGCCGGTAGGCTCATCGGCAAACAGAATCGCAGGTTTATATACAAAAGCGCGTGCCAAAGCCACCCGTTGCTGTTCGCCGCCAGAAAGCTGTGTTGGCAAGTGCGTTGCGCGCTCAGCCAGGCCGACCTGCTTTAATGCCTGCATCGCTTGCTGACGAATATTGTGATAATCCAGGTGCGTGGCTTTATCCAGTTCTAGCGGGAGCATAATATTTTCCAGAGCGCTTAAATTATCCATCAGATGGAATGATTGAAATACAAAACCCACCTTACCCATGCGCAAGGCAGCACGCTGGTCTTCATCCAGGGTGGATAAATCCTTGCCCAGAAGCCTGATTTCCCCACTACTGGGAACATCCAGACCTGCCAATAAACCCAGCAAAGTTGTTTTACCTGAGCCAGATGCACCAGTAATAGCAACGGATTCACCTTGGTGAATGCAGAAGTCAACTTTATCAATAATGAGCAATTCGTTGTTTGTTGATGAGGCTAATCGCTTAACTAAATGATGTGTCACTATGACAGGCTGATTGTGCTCTGGGGGATTTTTAGTGATCATGCGTTGCCGTAATGGATAATTAAAACTGTTGTTTTGGAACTTATGCTTTATTCTCTTGGCTAATAACACAAGAAATATTTCTATACGAGACTAATAACTATGGGTTCCTTAAAGCTGACTTTCAAGACAGGCTATTGTTTTATTGCTGCAATACTGCTGGCTTTAACCACAACGATGGTTAGTGCCAAAGAAAAGATATTAATCTGGGGAGATAGCCTAAGCGCAGCCTATGGTATTCCTGTAGAAAGTGGCTGGGTAAGTTTATTAAAAAAGGAACTAGGCAATAAGGCTACAGTTGTTAATGGCAGCATTAGCGGTGAAACAACGCAGGGCGGCTTAACCCGCTTACCTAAAGCATTAAAAATGCATCAACCAGATATTGTACTCATAGAGCTAGGCGCAAATGATGGCCTGCGGGGTTTTCCGCCGCAAACAATAAAAGCCAATTTAAAAAATATGATTAATAAATCTCAAAAAAAGGGTGCTCAAGTGATATTGCTTGGCATGAAAATACCCCCAAATTACGGCAAACCTTATTCAGATCAATTCGAAGCAGTATTTTCTGAATTAGCCAGGGAATACCAACTTCCCTATATCCCTTTTTTCCTGGAAAGTATTATAAATAACCATGAGCTTTTACAAGATGATGAATTGCACCCGACTGCCGGTGCACAGCCTTTATTGTTAAAAGAAATACTGCCGACGATAAACACGGTATTGGGCGGGGATATTAACCCGGAAAGTTCATGAATTTTCCGGGTTAATATAGGCTCACAAGTATAATTGGATCCTTGTGGGGCTTGTGGAGTTTAATTACATATCCATTGGTTTCTTTTTACCCATAACTGTGCCGCCTTTTTCTGCACATTCTTTTGCTGATGTTTTAATCCAGCCCTGGCCTTTACAGCTGTTTTGCCCAGCGCACGCTGTTGTAGCTGTGCCGCAAGCCGATTTGCCTTTACAGGAGTTGATGCCAGAACATTTTACTTCCGCGACTTTTTCTTCCGCACTGGCAATACCGGTAGTCATTCCCGTGAGTAATAATGCTGCTGCCGCTGAAGCCAACGCTACGCCTGATAGTTTTTTTGCTTGATTCATGATTGAAGATCCTTTGATGTTGAAAAAAATTAATGCCATTTACGGCTACAAAGAGGGTCAAATTCCTCAAATGCCTACTTGATACGCTCCTGGATGATTTTTAGATTCATTTATCCTAAACTATGTTAAAGCGCTTTTGGTCTGATTCCTTTAGATTGGGCTTCTTGCATATATAACCTAAACAAATTACCTTCACCGCTATGAGGAAAAAAATGGATTTCGTATTTGGAAACTTGCCACATGGTATTGAGAAAAAAGATATTAAACAATTAACCCAGCGTTTTAATCCATCCGATATTAGGTTCTTGAAAAATAAATATTCTGAGCATTCATGCTACGAATGTATGGTTTCTCTGGATTTGCCAAACCCTGTCACCGCATTTAGTCTTGAAAAACACTTCAATAACTTCTGTTGGAAAGGCTCTCGTATCAGCTTCCATCGCCTGATTTTTTAAGGCTTTAATGAGCGAATTTTGGGCGCTGTAAAAATTTTTTAGGATGGTTAATAAAAAATTAGAATGCGCCTATTGTTTTTACACGAATCGTATTGTTTTGGGTATGGGTAAGTGCTCAGTTGAAATATAATTAACTATATATTTCAATTAGTTGCATATGATCCGGGGTATTTTGTCAAACAACAGTTTAAATTAACAAAGCTATCAAACTAGCGTATTTTATCTACTGGTTAATTTCTTTGGTATTGTCCTTAATGCCATTATAGTCTAATATGATAGATGCTACAGTTTTACAAATGATCAAACAATTATCTTATAATCAGTAAATAAGTGGCAGTTGGAATCAACTATTGGGGAATAAGTGGTTCGAATTTCTAATATGTTTTATTAAACATAAAATGGGCTAAAGCAAGTAATTAGGCATAATTTGCCGACGTGGAATATATAAATACAAAAATCAGGGTAATACTATTTGTTAACCAACAAAACAAATAATGCACAGTAAAGCTTATATATCCATTGTTTAATTTTTCACAATCTGTCAACGGCATTAGCGCTGAAAATACTGACAGTAAATAGCGACTTCCCCGTATGGTTCTTCGGTTCAGGTATGAGTAAGGCATTGAACTTTTACACAAGTTTTTTGATCTGATTTAGAAAATCAGCGTATTTATTGTAAAGCATACTAGACTCCATGTTAGGCCAACAATAAAACGTGCAAACAGGATTTTTTAAAAAATACCAACCATTTGATTCGTTCTAGCTAAAAATAATACAACAATCAGGGGTTACAATTATGAGCATTTTTAACAATTATCAGGCGCGTTATGAATCCTTTCTTGAGGAAGAATACTCGCTAAAAGAATATCTTGAACTGTGTCGGGAAGACGCTTCAGTTTATGCCACTGCAAGCGAAAGAATGCTCCAGGCAATTGGTGAGCCTGAAATTGTTGATACCTCTAACGACGAGCGCTTAAGCCGTATTTTTTCCAATAAGATTATTAAACGCTACCCCGCTTTTACAGAATTTTATGGCATGGAAGATGCGATTGAGCAAATCGTTTCATTTCTACGCCATGCCTCACAAGGGCTGGAAGAAAGCAAGCAGGTGCTCTATTTGCTGGGACCGGTGGGCGGTGGTAAGTCATCCTTAGCAGAGCGTCTCAAGCAACTGATGGAAAAAAAACCGATTTATTGCATTAAGGGTTCGCCCATTAATGAATCACCGCTGGGCTTGTTTGATGTGGATGAGGATGCGCAGATCCTCAAAGAAGATTACGGCATACCCCGGCGTTATCTTGGCAATATCATGTCGCCCTGGGCGGTTAAGCGGCTGAATGAATTTGGTGGTGATATTACACAGTTCAAAGTGGTTAAGCGTTTCCCGTCGCAGCTAAATCAAATCGCTATTTCCAAAACAGAACCGGGTGATGAAAATAACCAGGATATTTCAGCATTGGTGGGTAAAGTCGATATCCGCAAACTGGAAGATTTCTCACAAAATGATACTGATGCATACAGCTATTCAGGTGGTCTGTGTCTCGCCAATCAGGGCTTGCTGGAATTTGTCGAGATGTTCAAAGCACCGATCAAAGTGTTGCATCCATTATTGACAGCGACCCAGGAGAAAAATTATAACGGTACGGAAAACATTGGTGCTATCCCGTTTGACGGCATGATCCTGGCGCATTCAAATGAATCAGAGTGGCAATCATTTAAAAATGATCGTAATAATGAAGCCTTCATTGATCGGGTTTCGATTGTCAAAGTGCCTTATTGCTTGAGCGTAACAGAAGAAATCCAGATTTATGATAAATTGCTGCAGGCGAGTTCGCTGGATCAGGCTCCTTGTGCACCAGACACCTTAAAAATGCTGGCTCAATTG